>JANNLM010000104.1:0-1919 GCA_031396825.1 Gammaproteobacteria bacterium
AAGCGCGGCAGCAGGAAACAGGTGAGCCCGCCCGAGGACCCTCGCCCTGCGGGAGCCTGACCAGCATCAGTCTGGGCCAGCACCAGGAACGCGTCGCTCATCGGCGCCGACATGAACCACTTGTGGCCCGTCAGCACATGCTCGCCACCAGCGGCATCTCCCGCCGGCTCGGCCCGGGTCGTAATCGCGCGCACATCGGTGCCGCCCTGCTTTTCGGTCATGGCCATGCCGATGGTGGCGCTGGTTTTGGCTGTGGCGGGCAGGAAGCGGCGATCGTAGGTGCGCGACAGGATACGCGGCAACCAGGCTTCGGCCAGCTCCGGCTCGGCCTGCAATGCGGGCACCGACGCGTGCGTCATGGTCAGTGGACAGCAGTGGCCCGCCTCCATCTGGGTGGCGAGGTAGAGATGCGCCGCGCGCGCGACGTTGCGGGCAGGCGCCGGGGTGGCGCCGGGCTGGTCCAGATGCGCAAAGGATGAGCAGCCGAGACCCGCCGCGGTGCTGATCTCCATCAGGGCGTGGTACGCCGGATGGTAGACCACGACATCCCGGCGACGGCCCTTGGCATCGAACGCCTCGAGGCGGGGCGGGTAACGGTTGGCCTCACGGCCGAAATCGAGCGCCTCGGCCGAGCCGCAGCGTTGGCCGAAGGCCTGGAGCGCGCCCACGTCGACGCCGAGGCCGCCCTCGCGCTGCACCGCCTCGCGCAGCGCGGCATCGGTCGCAAAGAGGTCCAGGTCCTCGAAGGCCGGACTCTGATTGGCGAGCTCGTGGGTCGGCAAGGGCGGCGTCATGGCGCGGGCATCCGTTGCTGGTTCGTGGATGTGGAGTTTGCGAGTGGCACACTGGGCCATCTGGACCTGACGGTGGCCGTGCGGATGGATTGGCACGAAGGCTTCCAGATCTACGGCGAGCAGGGCTCGATCTTGGGGAAGACCTATAACCCCTGGTATTACAAATCGTCCGAGGTGGACATCTTCCACGAATCCGATAGATCGACCCATCGGGTGCTGGGTGCCGACGGCCATTTCTATCGTCGCCAGCTGGAGGGGTTCGCCGACACCATTCTGACGGGTGCTGCACAGTACGGGGCGGATGTCGAAGACGGCATCGCCTCGGTCCGCGCCATGGTGGCGATCGCGCAATCGGCCCGCATTGGGCAACCAGTGCGGTTGGCCGATGTGTCGGGGGCGCTGTAGATGCGGCTGGGAATTTTCGCCAAAACCTTTGCGGGGGGTGACCCGCTGACAGTGCTGCTGGCGGCGAAGGCCGCTGGCTACTTTGCAGTGCAATACAACATGGCCTGTTCCGGCCTTGCGCCGATGCCCGATGCGCTGACTGCAATGCAGGCCGCCGCCGTGGCACAGGCCAGTGAGGCATCCGGCGTGGCTATTGCGGCGGTCTCGGGCACCTACAACATGATCCACCCTGATCCTGGCGTGCGCGCCACCGGCCTCCGCCGTCTTGCCATGCTGATCGATCATGCCGCCGCGATGGGCACCGGGATGGTCACGCTCTGCACTGGCACCCGTGATCCGGCAGACCAATGGCGCCACCACCCCGACAATGCCTCGCCCGAGGCCTGGCGCGATCTGCTGGACGAAATGGCCAAGGCGTGCGCACTGGCCGAACCGGCAGGCGTCGTGCTGGGGATCGAGCCGGAGCTTGCCAACGTGATCGACGGTGCCACCCGCGCCCGCGCCCTGATCGACAGCCTGCAAAGCCCCGCGCTTGCCATCGTGCTGGACCCAGCCAACCTGTTCGAGGTTGCCCCGCTGCCGCAGCAGCGCGACATCCTTTCCGATGCGGTCGATCTTCTGGCCGACCGCATCGTGATGGCACATGCCAAGGACCGCGACGTGCGTGGCGGCTTTGCCACAGCGGGGCAGGGCGTGGTCGATTTCCCCCATTTCCTTGGC
>JANNLM010000125.1:0-1631 GCA_031396825.1 Gammaproteobacteria bacterium
GCGGCCGCCGGCGATGTTGCGCGACCTGCTCAAGCTCAAGCTCGCGGCCCAGCCACTGCCGCTGGATCAGGTCGAGCCGGTCGAGGCGCTGTTCAAGCGCTTCGATTCGGCCGGCATGTCGCTGGGCGCGCTCTCCCCCGAGGCGCACGAGGCGCTGGCCACGGCGATGAACCGTCTCGGTGGACGCAGCAACTCGGGCGAAGGTGGCGAAGACCCGAAGCGTTACAAGACCGAAAAGAATTCGAAGATCAAGCAAGTCGCCAGCGGCCGCTTCGGCGTCACGCCGGAGTACCTGCTCAACGCCGAAGTGCTGCAGATCAAGATCGCGCAGGGTGCCAAGCCCGGCGAGGGCGGCCAGCTGCCCGGCGACAAGGTCGCCGAGCACATCGCCAAGCTGCGCTACGCCAAACCCGGCATCGCGCTGATCAGCCCGCCGCCGCACCATGACATCTACTCGATCGAGGACCTGGCGCAGCTGATCTTCGACCTGAAGCAGGTCAATCCGCAGGCGCTGGTCTCGGTCAAGCTGGTCGCCGGCCCGGGCGTCGGCACCATCGCCGCGGGCGTGGCCAAGTGCTACGCCGACCTCATCACCATTTCCGGATACGACGGTGGCACCGGCGCCTCGCCGCTCACCTCGGTGAAATACGCCGGCACGCCGTGGGAGCTGGGCCTGGCCGAGACCCACCAGACGCTGCGCAAGAACAAGCTGCGCGAGAAAGTGCGCGTGCAGACCGACGGCGGCCTCAAGACCGGCCTGGACGTGGTCAAGGCCGCCATCCTGGGCGCCGAGAGCTTCGGCTTCGGCACCGCACCGATGGTGGCGCTGGGCTGCAAGTACCTGCGCATCTGCCACCTCAACAACTGCGCCACCGGCGTCGCCACGCAGAACAAGGTGCTGCGCCTGAAGCACTTCATCGGCCTGCCGGAGATGGTGATGAACTATTTCCGCTTCGTCGCCGAGGAGACGCGCCAGTGGATGGCGAAGCTGGGCGTGCGCAGCCTCACCGAGCTGATCGGCCGCACCGACCTGCTCGAGATCCTGCCGGGCGCGACCGACAAGCAGCGCCACCTCGACCTGCAGCCGATCCTCGACGCCGCCGGCATGGTCGCCGACGGCGGCCACCACTGCATCGCCGCCAACCCGCCGCACGACCAGGGCCTGCTCGCCGAGCAGATGGTGAAGGACTGCCTGCCCGCGATCGAAGCCAGGAGCGGTGGCGCCTTCGAGTACCCGCTCAAGAACAACAACCGCTCGATCGGCGCGCGCCTGTCGGGCGAGATCGCGCGGCGCCACGGCAACCTCGGCATGTCGGACCACCCCATCACGCTCAAGTTGAAGGGAACGGCCGGTCAGTCCTTCGGCGTGTGGAACGCCGGCGGCCTGCACCTCGAGCTCGAGGGCGACGCCAACGACTACGTCGGCAAGGGCATGGCCGGCGGCCGCATCGTGGTGAAGCCGCCGAAGGGCTCGCGCTTCAAGACGCAGGACTCGATGATCATCGGCAACACCTGCCTGTACGGCGCCACCGGCGGCTCGCTGTACGCGGCCGGCGTCGCCGGCGAGCGTTTCGCCGTGCGCAACTCCGGCGCGCTGGCGGTGGTCGAGGGCTGCGGCGACCACGGCTGCG
>JANNLM010000137.1:0-1626 GCA_031396825.1 Gammaproteobacteria bacterium
GCGGCCGCCGAGTGCGAGGGCACGCTGCACGCGGATCAACCGCAGGATGTAGGCGCGATCGCGCGCGCCGCGGCTGTCCATGACTTCGTCACGGATGGCGTCGAGCTCGCGGCCGAATTCTTCGACCTCGGCGTCGTTCAGGTTTACGGGAAGTGCGTGAGTCATTGTTGGCTCCAGTTACAGTTCGATGGCGCAGTCGCCGGCGGCGGCGCTGACGCAGATCAGGACGTTCTCGCCCGGCTCGCCGTGGACGGCGCCGGTGCGCAGGTCGCGCACCTGGCCGGACAGCAGCTTGCGCGGGCAGGTATGGCAGATGCCCATGCGGCATCCGTGCTTGGGGTTGAGGCCGGCGTCCTCGGCGACGCGCAGCAGCGGCGTGACCGCGTCGGCCTGCACGCTCTTGCCGGCGGTCGCGAAGCTCACCTGCCCGCCCCGGGCCTGCGGGTGCGCCTTGGCTACCGGCGCGCGGAAGCGCTCGGTGTGCAGGCGGCGCGACAGGCCCGCCTGCTGCCACTGCGCCTCCACCGCATCGAGCAAGGCCTGCGGGCCGCAGGCGTAGGTATCGCGCGAGCGCCAGTCCGGGGCCAGCTGGTCGAGCTGGGCGGCGCTGAAGTGACGCTCCGGGGAGCGCGCTTCGCCGAGTTCGCGGGTGTGGACCAGGCGCAGGCAGTAGCGCGGGTGTTTCTCGGCCAGCGCCTTGAGCTCCGCGCCGAAAATGACGTCGTAGGCGTGCGGCGCGTAGTGGACGTGGACCGTGTCCGGCAGGCGTTCCTGCGCGATCAGGCTGCGCAGCATGCTCATCACCGGCGTGATGCCGCTGCCGGCGGTGATGAACAGCGGCTTCAGGTGGCCGGCGTCCGGCAGGTAGAACTCGCCCTGCGGCAAGGCCAGCGGCAGGTAGTCACCGACCTTCACGTTGCGGACCAGGTGACGCGACATGCGCCCGCCTTCCATGGCCTTCACGGTGAGGGCGATGCGGCCGTCGTCGCGCTCAGGCGCCGACGAAATCGAGTAGGTCCGCGTGTAGTGCTTGCCGTCGATCGGCACCCCCAGGCGCACGTGCTGGCCCGGCCGGTGGCCGCGCCAGTTGCGGCCGGGGCGCAGCGTAAGCGTGCGGGCGTCGCGGGTCTCGTCCCATACCTGCTCGACCCGCGCCTGCAAGGCGTGCGTGGTCCACAGCGGGTTGACCAGCTCGAGGTAGTGCGAGGTCTTCAGGGGCCAGGCGAACAGGTCGGTCAGCGCAGTCACGCGCGAGGCGAAGCCAGGGGTGGTTTGGGTCTGCATGGGTGGTCCGTGGCACTTCAGTAAACGAGTGTTCACATGTTGCCATGCAGCATTATTTAAGTCAACACTTGTTTACTCACATTAATAAAATGTGCCTTTTCATAACACTAACAGTGGTATGACCTGTGCTATGATGTTTACACCATGCTGACACGGCACAGAGAACGGGCCCGCGCGCGAGCCGGCTACGCCCGCGACACGCGCAAGGTGCATACCCGCCAGGCGTTGCTCAACGCGGCGCTGGACCTGCTTGAGGGCGGCAAGAGCTTCTCGTCGCTGTCGCTGCGCGAGATCACGCGCGAAGTCGGCAACGTGCCGGCCGGGTTCTACCGCCACTTCCGC
>JANNLM010000091.1:0-2165 GCA_031396825.1 Gammaproteobacteria bacterium
GCCTTCGGCGGCGCCGGCAAGCGCTACGTCGATCCGTTCCCGGGCGACAAGCCGAAGTTCACCATCGGCAAGGACAACCTGGCCCAGTACAAGGACAAGCTCACGGCGGGCCAGCAGGCCATCTTCGCCAAGTTTCCCAGTTACAAGATGAACGTTTACGAGTCGCGCCGGACCTTCGCCAACCCGCAGTTCATCTACGACGCCAGCTTCAAGAACGCGACCACCGGCGCCCTGACCAACAACGGCGAGACGCTCAACGGCGCCATCACTGGCGTGCCGTTCCCGATCCCGGCCGCGGGCCAGGAAGTGATGTGGAACCACAAGCTGCGCTTCCAGGACCTGTCCAAGCGCCGCTGGAACAACCAGTTCGCGGTCACCACCGCCGGCGACTTCAACCTGGTGAAGATCCAGGAGGACGCCAAGTTCCCGTACAACGGGCCGAAGGCGACGCTCGAGGGCATCAACAACGTCGGCATCTACTTCCTGCAGATGACCACCGCCCCGGCGCGGCTGGCGGGCACCATCCTGCTGGTCCACGAGACCATGGACCAGGTCAAGGAAGCGCGCCGCGCCTGGCAGTACAACCCGGGCCAGAAGCGCCTGCGCCGTGCGCCGAACGTTGGCTACGACAATCCCGGCACCGCCGCCGACGGCCTGCGCACCAACGACCAGCTCGACGTGTTCAACGGCGCCACCGACCGCTACGACTGGAAGCTGTCCGGCAAGAAGGAGTTCTACGTCGCCGCCAACAGTTACCTTCTGCACAGCGACAAGCACAAGTACAAGGACATCGTGAAGAAGGGCCACCTGAACCAGGACCTGGCGCGCTACGAGCTGCGCCGCGCCTGGGTGGTGGACGCGACGCTGAAGAAGGGCACCTCGCACCAGTACAAGCGCCGCACCTTCTACGTCGAGGAAGACGGCTGGCAGATCGTGGCGGTGGACATCTATGACCAGCGCGACCAGCTGTGGCGGGTGCAGGAAGCGCACACCGTGATGGCCTACGACAAGCCGTACCAGATGTCGATCGGCGAAACGGTGTATGACTTGCAGAGCAACCGGTACCTGGTGATGTCGCTGAACAACGAGGACACCGAGACCGTTTCGAAGGACTTCGACGACAACTATTTCGACCCGTCGAACGTGTCGAAGCTGGCGACCAAGTAACTCTTTTTTGGGGGCGGGAACGCGGGAGACGAGCATGACGCACCACACCAGGCTTCTCGGACTGTTCGGCGCGGCAGCATTCACGCTGGCCGCCGTTTTCTCCTCGCACGCCCAGGACGAGGGCGAGGGCGGGGTTGAGGCGCCGGCGGCCGAGGTCAAGCCGCGGCCGGCCGAGCGCATGACGCTGACGCCGAAGAGCCTGCTGCTGGACGTGGTGCACACCGGCGAGCGCTTCGTCGCGGTCGGCGATCGCGGCGGCATCATCCTGTCGCCGGATGGGCAGACCTGGGAGCAGGTCGAGGTGCCGGTGCGTTCCGCGCTGACCGCGGTGGTTTTCGCCGACAAGGACCACGGCTGGGCGGTCGGCCACGACGCCGCCATCGTCGGCACGGCCGACGGCGGCAAGACCTGGACCCTGCAGAACTTCCAGCCGCAGCTCGAGAAGCCGCTGCTCGACGTGCTGTTCATCGACGCGCAGCGCGGCTTCGCGGTCGGCGCCTACGGCCTGCTGCTGCAGACCGCCGACGGCGGCAAGAGCTGGACCGAGGCCAACGCGCCGTCGATCCGCGCGGACGAGGTGCACTTCAACTCGATCACGCGCCTGGGCAACGGCAGCCTGTTCATTGCCGGCGAGTCGGGGATGCTGGCGCTGTCCTCGGACGGCGGGCGCAGCTGGTCGAAGCTGAAGTCGCCGTACGACAGTTCCTACTTCGGCGCGCTGCCGGTCGGCGCGGGCGGCGCCGTGGTCTACGGCCTGCGCGGCAACGTCTACCTGTCGTCCGACGTGCGCGGCGGGCGCTGGACCAAGCTGCAGACCCATTCGGTCGCCTCGATGTTCGGCGGCACCGTGCTGCCGGACGGCGAGCTGGCCATGGTCGGGCTCAACGGCGTGATCTTCATCGCCGACGCTTCCGGCAAGGTGCGGTCGCTGCAGACGCCGACCGGCACGCCGCTGGCGTCGGCGATCCCGCACAACGGCGGCCTGCTGGCGGTCGGGG
>JANNLM010000175.1:0-1684 GCA_031396825.1 Gammaproteobacteria bacterium
GGCGACGGCCGGTACCGTCTCGCCGGTGTGCATCAGCGAGGCGACGTTGAGCAGCAGGCGCTTGCCGAGCGCGCCGCCGGGATGCGAGCGCGCGAAACCTTCCTCGTCGAACTCCTCGGCCTGCATCACGGCCACGGCCAGTGCATCGCCCATCGCCAGCGCGGCGGTCGTGCTGGCAGTCGGCGCAAGCTCCAGCGGGCAGGCTTCCTGATCGACGGCGACGTTGAGGTGCACGTCGGCGGCCTTGGCCAGCGGCGAATCCGGGTTGCCGGTCATCGCGATGAGCTTCACCCCGAGCTTCTTGAGCCCCGGCAGCAGCGCGACGATCTCGCTGGTCTTGCCGGAGTTGGACAGCGCCAGCACGACGTCGTGCCCGGTCAGCATGCCGAGGTCGCCGTGCGCGGCCTCGGCCGGGTGCACGAAGAACGCCGGCGTGCCGGTGCTGGCGAGCGTGGCGGCGATCTTGGTGCCGACGTGGCCGGACTTGCCGACGCCCATCACCACGACGTGGCCGCTGCGCTTCTTGTCGATCGGGCCCACCAGCTTTTCGTAGCGCAGGTAGCGGCAGGCGCGCACGAATTCATCGTCGATGCGCTCGATCATCTGCTTGACGCCGGCGGACTCGATCTCGATGACCTTGCGACCGAGCTTCTTGTAGATCTCGCCGCGCGCGCCTCGTGAGCCACCCTCCGGGAGCTTGTCCCAGCCCTTCGCCGACTTTTCCTTGTGCGCCATGGGTGCCCGACCTCGTCCAAGACCGCAATCTTACCTAAACGCCGGTTAATCCTTGATTTTGCTGAAAGCTTCGAGCGCGCGTACCCGGGTCGCGGCGAGGTCCACGATCGCCTGCGGCCGCGGCTCGTGCAGGTCCGCGTCCGGCACGTCGCGCAGCTCCGGCAGCCAGCGCCGCAGGTAGCGGCCCAGCGGGTCGAACTTCCGCGACTGCAGCACCGGGTTGAAGATGCGGAAGAACGGCGCGGCGTCGGCGCCGCAGCCGGCGGTCCACTGCCAGCCGAGCGTGTTGTTGGCGAGGTCGGCGTCGACCAGCGTGTCCCAGAACCAGCGCGCGCCCTCCTGCCACGGGATGAGCAGGTTCTTGGTCAGCAGCGACGCCGCGATCATGCGCACGCGGTTGTGCATCCAGCCCGTGGCCCACAGCTCACGCATGCCGGCGTCGACGATCGGGAAGCCGGTCGCGCCGCGCTGCCAGCGGCGCAGGTCCTGCGCGTAATCGCGCCGCCACGGCAGGCGGCGGAAGCGCGCATCCATCGGCTCGGCGGGGGTGCGCGGGAAATGCACCAGCAAATGGTGCGCGAACTCGCGCCACCCGAGCTCCTTGAGGAAGGTCTCGGTGCCGGCGCCGCGGCCGGCTGCCTGCAAGCCGAGGATGCGCGCCGCGACCTGGCGCGGCCCGATCTCGCCGAAGTGCAGGTGCGGCGACAGCCGCGAGGTGCCGCGCGCCCCGGGCTGGTCGCGGCCGGCAGGATATGCGGACAGGGCGGACTCGCAGAAATCGTCGAGTGCCGTGAGCGCCCCGCGCTCGCCGGGACGCCAGGCGTCCGCGAGCCCAGCGTCCCAGGCGATGCGCGGCCGCAGGCCCAGTCCCTCGAGCGGTTCGCCGGGCTGCCCGGGGCCGGCCAGGCGCCGCGGAGCCGGCGCCGGTGGCTGCGCGCCCACGCGCGGC
>JANNLM010000203.1:0-2117 GCA_031396825.1 Gammaproteobacteria bacterium
GCCGTTGAGCGAGATGCGCGAGGAGCCGCGCCACTTGCCGTCGTCGAGCTTGATCAGCAGCGACTTCTTCGCCGTCAGGCGCGTGAAGCTGCCCTTGACCTCGATGCTGCCGTGCAGCCGGACGGAGCCTTCTTCGGTCGGTTTTACCGTGACGGCGAACGAGGACTTGTCGAAAGGATCCTTGCGGAACAGCACGTCGGCATCGCGCGCGTCCATCTCGATCGCCAGCGTGTCGATGGCCGCGACCGGCGCCGCCGCCGCGGGCGCGGGCGCGCTCGCCAGCGCGGCCAGCAGCGTCAGCGCGAGCGCGCTATTCCCAGTGGCGCGTGTAGCCACAGGAAAATCCTTGGCGCAGCGTGGCGTCGTCGCCCCACAGCGCGCGGTCGTAGCCACAGCTGACGTAAGCCTCCCGCGACAGGCTCGCGCCGACGGTGAGGCCGGACTTGATCACCTTGCCGCTGGTGCCGCAATCCGAGATGTCCGAGTTGACGTCGACCGTCCCCTCGTCGAGCGGCATGCGGCCGTCGAGGTCCACGCTCCAGCGCAGGCGGCCGATGCGCAGCGGGCCGGACAACGACAGTCCGCCGTCGTGCTGGTGCACCAGCGGCGACTCCCACAGCTCGAGGCCGACGCCCGAGCTGAGCGCCAGCCCCGGCATCAGGTCGTCCTTGCGCGCCAGCTTGCCGGCCAGCCCGAACGCGCCGCAGCCCAGGCGCGGCGACGTCGAGCTGCGGTCGGTGGGCACGGTCGCGATCAGCTCCCAGGCGCGATGGTTGGCGTAGAGATCGGTGCGGCCGCGCAGGCCGAGGCGCACGTCGCCGAATCCGGTGGTGCTTTCCCCGGCGCAGCTCGCCTGCGCGAGGCTGGCGCCGCCGAACAGCGTGTAGTAGTACGAGTAGCCGTACTCGAGGTAGTGCGAGTTGCTGACGTGCTCGCGCCTGCAATCGGAGGGCTGCAGGTTGCCCTGCTCGTCCCACTGCCGGGTGGCCCAGGAGTAGCCGAGTGAGGTCGAATAGCTGGCGTCGCCTTCCGATCGCATGTAGCTGCCGGCGTGCGCGACGGGAGACAGACTCGCCACGGCGAGCAGAACCAAGCTCCATTGGCCCGACCGGATCGACACTGTGCGGCCACCCCGTTGCGCGAGCGGCTAGTATACAGACCGGTTCCGTTTTTCCCCTCCCAATGATCCGATTTGGCGCGGTGCTTGCCCTCTTCCCGCTGGTGGCCTGCGCGCGACCCGTCGAGGCGCCGCCGCCGGCCGCCGTCCCCGCTCAACACCACGTCGTCGTCATCACCATCGACGGCCTGCGTCCCGACGCCATCACCGAAACGGATACGCCGCGCCTCGCGCGCCTCGTCCGGCAAGGCGCCACCAGCCTGGCCTCGCACGTGCCGAAGCCGACGCTGACGCTGCCGGCACACTTGAGCATGGTGACCGGGCAGACCGCGCAGAAGCACGGCGTGCGCACCAACGGGACGCTCGCAAAAGAGCTGGCCGGTGCCACGCTGTTCACGCTCGTGCACGACGCCGGCGGACGCACCGGGCTGTACGTCGGCAAGCACAAACTGGTGGCGCTGGCGCCGCGGCGCAGCGCCGACGTCGTGCGGGCCCCGGGCGCGGGCGACTCGGACTGGGAAGCCGGCTCGAGCGCGCGCCTCGCCGCGCAGTTCGCCGCCGATTTCCCGCGCGAGCGCTTCGCCTTCACCTTGGTGCACCTGCGCGAGCCCGACGAGGCCGGCCACGACGCCGGCTGGATGACACCGGCCTACCGCGCGGCGCTGGCCGAGGCCGACCGCGGCCTGGCCGTGGTGCTGCGCGCCATCGAGGACAGCGGCCTGCAGACCACCGTGTTCCTGACCACCGATCACGGCGGCGAAGGCAAGGACCACTGGACCCACGACGCGCTGGACTCGAACGTGCCGTGGATCTGCGCGGGGCCGGGCGTGACGCCCGGCGCCAGAATCGCGCCGTCGAGCATCGTCGACGTCGGCCCGACGACCGCGGCGCTGCTGGGCGTGACGCTGCCGGACGTGGACGGACGCGTGGTGAAGGAGTGCCTGCCTAGCGGCTGACCTTGGTCGATGCCGCGTCGAAGATCTTCTCGGCGTTGCTGGCC
>JANNLM010000232.1:0-20116 GCA_031396825.1 Gammaproteobacteria bacterium
CTCAGCTACAACATCCACATCGGCGCGCAGCCGGCGGGCTACGGCCATTACCTGACGCGAGCCTGGCGCCACGCGCTGCCGGGGCCCGGCATGCACGCGACGCTCGACGCGATCGGCGATGTCATGCGCGGCTACGACTTCGTCGCGATCCAGGAAGCCGACGCCGGCAGCCTGCGCACGCGCTTCGTCAACCAGTTGGAGTACCTGGCCAAGCGCGCGGGCTTCGATCACGTCGATTTCGCGGTGAATCGTGACCTGCGGCCCATGGCGCAGCATGCGATGGGATTCCTCAGCCGCCACAAGCCGGTCTCGGTCACCAAGCACCGCCTGCCGGGGCGCATCCGGGGACGCAGCGCGCTCGAGGTGGATCTCGGGCCGGAGGCGGGCGGGTTGTCGCTGCTGCTCACGCACCTGTCGCTCGGCCACTTCGCCCGGCACCAGCAGCTCGACTACCTCAGCACGCTGATCAAGCCGGCGCGTCCCACGGTGCTGCTCGGCGACCTGAACTGCGAGCCGGACATCCTGCGCGCGCATCCCGCGCTGGCCGGCTCGGGGCTGTGCGTCCCGGACGAAACGCCGGCGACCTTCCCGAGCTGGCGCCCGAAGCGCCGCCTGGACCACATCCTCGGCTCGGGCCACGTCACGATCCGGCGCCTCGAGGCGCTGCCGGCGCTGCTGTCCGATCACCTGGCGCTGTCGGCCGAAGTGGCGGTGACGTCCCCCGACTACGGCACTCAGGGGCAGGCGTGACCCTCCAGCAACTGGACATGGGGTTGCTGCTGTTGCATGTGATGCTTGCCCTCGCCACCGCCGTGCACGCACTGCTGAACAAGCACGAGCCGCGCTCGGCCTGGGCCTGGATCACTGCCTGCTGGCTGTTCCCGTTCGGCGGCGCGCTGCTGTACTTCTGGTTCGGCGTCAACCGCATCCAGCGCCGCGCGCGGCGGGAGCTGGGCGCCGCACCGCCGCGCGAGTGCGAAACCGAGCCGATGCCGGACGTGCACGGGCGTGGCATCGACGTGCGCGAGCTCCTGCGCATCGGCCGCAGCATGGCCGGCCGGCCGCTGGTGCCCGGCAACCGCGTCACGCCGTTGCACAACGGCGAGCAGGCCTATCCCGAGATGCTGATGGCGATCGCCTCGGCGCGCGAGACGGTCTGGTTGGAGAGTTACATCTTCGATGCGGGCGAAGCCGCGACGCAGTTCGTCGAGGCGCTGGCCCAGGCGCGCAGGCGCGGCGTGCAGGTGCGCGTGCTGGTCGACGGCGTCGGCGGCATGGGCTGGCGCAGGCACGGCGTGCGGAGCCTCAAGGAGCACGGCATCCCGGTGCGAACGTTCCTGCCATTGCGTCTGTGGCCGCCGATGCTGCACATCAACCTGCGCGACCACCGCAAGCTGATGACGGTGGACGGCGCGGTCGCGTTCGCCGGCGGCATGAACGTCAGCGACGTCCACTACGTGAAACGCGGCGGCGATTCGATGGCCGACCTGCAATTCCGTTTCGAAGGGCCGATCGTGCGGCAGTTCGAGGAAGCGTTCGCCGAGAACTGGCGCTTCGCGGCGCGCGAGAGCCTGAAACTATCGGCGCCCACCCCGGGCGAAGGCAAGGCCTGGTGCCGCGTGGTCACCGACGGCCCGAACGATGAGGTGGACCGCCTGCTGCTGCTGCTGCTCGGAGTGCTCGCCAACGCGCACGAACGCATCTCGATCATGACCCCGTACTTTGTCCCGACCGCGGAGCTGGCCGGAGCGCTGCAGGCCGCGGCGCTGCGCGGCGTCGAGATCGAGATCGTGCTGCCCCGGCGCAGCGACCAGTGGTGGGTAGATGGCGCGACGCGCCGCTGGCTGCGGCAGCTGCTCGGCCCCCGGATCAGGGTGTACTACCGGCCCCCGCCGAGCGCCCACAGCAAGCTGCTGCTGGTGGACGACTACTACGCGATCGTCGGCTCGGCGAATCTCGATCCGCGCAGCCTGCGGCTGAACTTCGAGCTGATGGTGGAGATTTACGACCCGGGCCTGGTCGGGACCCTGCGGGCGCACTTCGTCCAGGTGCGCGAGGCGGGCAGCGAAGTCACCCCGGCCGCGCTGCGGCGCGCGCCGGTGCTGAAACGGTTGTTCGACGCGGTGCTGTGGTTGTTTTCGCCCTACCTGTAGACTTCTGGCCCCATGTCCAACGACACGCTGGTCCAGATCCGCGGCCTGAAGTTCGCCTACGGCCCGCGCCCGGTGCTGGACGGCGTGGACCTCGACATCAAGCGCGGCCGCGTCACGGCCATCATCGGGCCGACCGCCTGCGGCAAGAGCACGCTGCTCAAGCTGATCGGCGCGCAGTACCTGCCCGACGCCGGCACGGTGCTCTTCGACGGCATCGACGTGCACCAGCTCAAGCGCAAGGAGTTGTACGCGCTGCGCGAGCGCATGGGCATGATGTTCCAGGCCCAGGCGCTGCTGACCGACCTGAGCGTGTTCGACAACGTGGCCTTCCCGCTGCGCGAGCACACCGACCTGCCGGAATCGATGATCCGGGACATCGTGCTGGTGAAGCTGCAGGCCATCGGCCTGCGCGGCGCGCGCGACCTGTACCCCGACCAGCTGTCCGGCGGCATGTCGCGGCGCGTGGCCATGGCCCGGGCCATCGTGATGGACCCCGACCTGGCCATGTACGACGAGCCCTTCGCCGGCCTGGACCCCATCTCACTGGGGGTCATGCAGCGGATCATCCGCACCCTGAACGACAACCTCGGCCTGTCCGGGGTGGTGGTCTCCCACAGCGTGGAGGAGGTCATGGCCGTGGCCGACGACGTCCATGTGCTGGCCAAGGGGAAGATCCTGGCCAGCGGCTCCCCGGAGGAGATCCAGCAGCACCCCTCGGAGTACGTCCAGCAGTTCCTGACCGGGCGGGAAAAAGGGCCGGTGCCCTTCCATTACCCGGCGCCGGACGCGGTCCAAGACTACCTGAAACGCCGCAAATCCGGCCTGCCCGAGGTCTCCCGGACCTGACCGCTGTCATTCCGGCGAAAGCCGGAATCCAGCGTCTTAAGGCACTGGTCCCCGGCTTTGGCCGGGGTGACAATCGCCTTGTTTTTCTGGCCGTTTTCCCCCAGAATGCGCCCCCTTCGAGGTACCCGGCCGGCGTGTTTTTTGGGTACTGAACAATAACTACCGACTGGATGTAGAACGATGAAAACCGTATTCCTGAACGCAGGAACGGCGAGGCACGACTGGGTCCTGGTGGATGCCACCGACAAGACCCTCGGCCGCCTGGCCACCAAGCTCGCCATGATTCTGCGTGGCAAGCACAAGCCCGAATTCACGCCCAACTGCGATACCGGCGACTACGTCGTCGTGATCAACGCGGAAAAGGTGCGCGTCACGGGCAACAAGCTCGAAGACAAGCGCTACTGGCGCCACACCGAGTACCCGGGCGGCATCAAGTCGACGTCGCTCGGCGACCTGCTCCAGCAGCACCCGGAGCGCGTCATCGAGAAGGCCGTCAGGGGCATGCTCCCCAAGGGCCCGCTCGGCTTCGCCCAGTTCCGCAAGCTCAAGGTGTACGCCGGCGCGCAGCATCCGCACGCCGCCCAGCAGCCCAAGACACTTCAGGTCTGATCGCCATGGCAACCAAGAAAGCGGCCAAGCCCGCCCACAAAGTCGAGTACAAGTACGGCACCGGCCGCCGCAAGACCGCCGCCGCACGCGTATTCCTGCTGCCCGGCAAGGGCGAGATCACCATCAACGGCAAGACCGTCGAGCAGTACTTCGGCGGCCGCGAGACCTCGTGGATGGTCGTGCGCCAGCCGCTGGAAGCCACCGAGTCGGTCGGCCGCTTCGACATCAAGATCACGGTCGCCGGCGGCGGCCCCTCGGGCCAGGCCGGCGCCATCCGCCACGGCATCACGCGTGCGCTGATGGACTACGACGAGGCGCTGCGCAAGCCGCTGCGCGCTGCCGGCTTCGTCACGCGCGACGCCCGCGCGGTCGAGCGCAAGAAAGTCGGCCTGCACAAGGCGCGCAAGGGCTACCAGTACAGCAAGCGATAAGCTTCGCTGCCGCGATTCCCCTGGGGGATCGTCTAACGGTAGGACAGCAGACTCTGACTCTGCTTATCTAGGTTCGAGTCCTAGTCCCCCAGCCAGCTTCAACAAAAAACCCGCCGAGAGGCGGGTTTCTTGTTTCAGGCGTTCCGTTTCAGGGTGACGCGCCGGCGGCGGCGCGGCCGCCCTTGCGCTGCTCGGACTCCAGCCGCTCGCGCACGCGCGAGGCGTCGCCGTAGCGGGTCAGCTTGCCGTACGAGTCGAGGAAGATCATGGCCAGGCGCCGGCCGGCGACGCGCGTCTGCATCACCAGGCAGCGGCCGGCCTCGCTGGTGTAGCCGGTCTTCTGCATCTCGATCTGCCAGTGATGCCGGCGCACCAGGCGGTTGCTGTTGACGAAGCGGTGCGTGCCGCGCCTGTTGACGCGGATCTTCGCCTCGGGCTGCGTCGAGTACGCGCGGATCAGCGGCTGCGTGGCGGTGGCCTGCATCAGCAGGTGCAGCTCGCGCGCGGTCGAGACATTGCCGCTGGAGAGCCCGGCGGGATCGTCGAAATGCGTGCGGCTCATGCCGAGTTCCTGCGCCTTGGCGTTCATGCGCGCCACGAAGGCGCTGCGTCCGCCCGGGTAGTGGCGCGACAGCGCCATCGCCGAGCGATTTTCGGAGGCCATCAGCGCGAGCAGCAGCAGCTGGCCGCGCGTCAGGCGCGTGCCGGCCGGCAGTTTCGACGGCGTGGGCTTGGCGGCGTAGCGGTCGTCGGCAGTGATCTCGAGTTCTTCTTCGAGCGGCAAGCCGGCTTCGAGCACGACCAGCGCCGTCATCAGCTTGGTGAGCGAGGCGACCGGGACGATCGCGTCGGCATTCTTGGTGGTGATCGCCTCGCCGGTGTCGAGGTCGACGACGTAGGCGACGTTGGACTTCAGCACGAACTCGCGCGCGGACGCAGCCGGGCACGGCAGCGCCGCAAACACGAGCAGCGCTCCCAGCGCAAAGGGTCTGAAAATTGCCACGATCGCCCGACTCCCGGAACCCGAAACTGCCGCCAGTATCCGGTGTGCGGAAGGCCCTGTAAACACAGGGGAACCCCGCCCGTCGCGGCGCTAGGCGCGCCGCAGCAGCAGGACGTGCTCGGTGGTGCCGACCGGGCCGCGGACTTCGCGGACCTGGTGGCCTTCGCCGCGCAGCGTTTCTTCCAGCGACTCGACCTTCGGGACGCGCGCCTCGATGCGCTGCCGGCCGTCGCCGGCGGCGATTTCAGCCGCGCCGAGGGGCAGTCGTGTCGTCGCCGGAGGCGCCGAGCCGCCGTCCTGCCCGTAGGGATAAAACGCCTTCATTGAAGCCTCCGTCGCTTTAGCAGGATTTGTAGGCCGCCCTGCAAGTTGTCGTTTAACTCGGCGGTACAAAACAAAAACCCGTTTCAGCTTGCGCCAAAACGGGTTCGAGGAATCTCTCGTCGCCGCTTTAGCTGGATTTATTACGCGCCCGCAAGCTGGTTCAAATCGGCGCGGCGCGAATCTTGGCACTGCCGGGGCGCACCTGCAAGCCCGCGGCTCCGGCGGGCGGTATAGTGCCGCCCTTGAATTCAGTGGAGTCAGGCTCGTGAAGGCGCTGGTCAAGAATAAGGCCGAGAAAGGCCTCTGGGTGGCGGACGTGCCGGTGCCCGAGCCGGGCATCAACGACGTCCAGATCAAGGTGCTGAAAACCGGCATCTGCGGCACCGACCTGCACATCTACGAGTGGGACGACTGGGCCAAGTCCACCATTCCCGTGCCGCTGGTCATCGGCCACGAGTTCGTCGGGAGAATCACCAAGGTCGGCAGCAACGTCAACGACTTCCACGCCGGCGAGATCGTCAGCGGCGAAGGCCACGTGGTCTGCGGCCGCTGCCGCAACTGCATGGCCGGCCGCCGGCACATGTGCAAGGACACCAGCGGCGTCGGCGTGAACCGCGCCGGCGCGTTTGCCGAGTTCATTGTGCTGCCGATGACCAACATCTGGCGCCACGATCCCAAGATCGACCTCGACCTGGCGGCGATCTTCGATCCGTTCGGCAACGCGGTGCACACCGCGCTGCAGTTCCCGGTGATGGGCGAGGACGTGCTGGTCACCGGCGCCGGCCCGATCGGCATCATGGCCGCGGCGGTGGCGCGCCACGCCGGCGCGCGCCACGTCGTCATCACCGACGTCAACCCGCAGCGGCTCGAGCTGGCCCGCAAGGTCGGCGTCACGCGCGCGGTCAACCCGAAGGACCAGAGCCTGGACGACGTGCAGAAGGAGCTCGGCATGGCCGAGGGCTTCGACGTCGGCCTCGAGATGTCCGGCAACCCGCAGGCCTTCAACGACATGATCGCGCACATGTGCCACGGCGGCCGCATCGCCATGCTCGGCATTCCGGCCAAGGAAATGTCGATCGAGTGGAAGAAGGTCATCTTCAAGATGCTCACGATCAAGGGCATCTACGGCCGCGAGATGTACGAGACCTGGTACCAGATGAGCGTGCTGATCGAGTCCGGCCTCGACCTCAAGCCGGTCATCACCCACCGCCTGCCGTGGCAGGACTTCGAGCAGGGCTTCGCCGCGATGAAGTCCGGCAACTCCGGCAAGGTGGTGCTCGACTGGAGCCGCGTGTGAAGCCGGCGGTGCTCGACCAGTACCGGGCCCAGCTCGACGAGATCCGCGGCGGCGGGCTGTACAAGCATGAGCGCGTGCTGCACTCGCCACAGCAGGCGCGCGTGCAAGTGGCCGGCAAGTCGGTGCTGAACCTGTGCGCCAACAACTACCTCGGCCTGTCGGACCACCCGGCGGTGATCAAGGCGGCGCACGACGCGCTCGACCGGTGGGGCTACGGCCTGTCGTCGGTGCGCTTCATCTGCGGCACGCAGGAAGTGCATAAAGAGCTGGAGCGGCGCATCAGCGCGTTCCTCGGCACCGAGGACACCATCCTGTACGGCTCGTGTTTCGACGCCAACGGCGGCCTGTTCGAGACGCTGCTGGGCGAGGAGGACGCGATCATCTCCGACGCGCTGAACCACGCCTCGATCATCGACGGCGTGCGCCTGTGCAAGGCGCAGCGCGCGCGCTACGCCAACAGCGACATGGGCCAACTCGAGGACGAGCTGAAGAAGGCCGCGGGCAGCCGCCGCAGGATGATCGCCACCGACGGCGTGTTCTCGATGGACGGCTACATCGCCAAATTGCCCGAGGTCTGCGCGCTGGCCGACCAGTACGACGCCATGGTCATGGTGGACGACTCGCACGCCGTCGGCTTCATCGGCAAGGACGGCCGCGGCACGCACGAGCACCACGACGTCATGGGCCGCATCGACCTCATCACCGGCACGCTCGGCAAGGCGCTGGGCGGGGCCAGCGGCGGCTACACGTCCGGGCGCAAGGAACTGATTGAGGTGCTGCGCCAGCGCTCGCGCCCGTACCTGTTCAGCAATTCGCTGGCGCCGGTGATCGCGGCCGTGTCGATCGCGGTGCTCGACCTGCTCGAGGGCCAGGCCGCGCTGCGCGAGCAGCTGCGCGCCAACACGAAGTTCTTCCGCGGCCGCATCGCCGAGCTGGGCTTCAAGGTGCTGCCGGGCGAGCACCCGATCACGCCGGTCATCCTGGGCGACGCCGCGCTGGCGTCGAGGATGGCCGACAAGCTGCTGGAGCGCGGCGTCTACGTCATCGGCTTCTCGTACCCGGTGGTGCCGATGGGGCAGGCGCGCATCCGCGTGCAGATCTCCGCGGCGCACTCGCGCGAGGACCTGGAGTTCGCGCTGGCTCAGTTCGAGGCGGTGAAGCGCGAACTCGGTTAGCTCGGACGCTCCTTGCGTGCGCGGACAGGGGTGCTAACGTAACGGCTCCAGTGCAGCAGGGGAACTGAAGTGAGCGGATGGATCATTCTGGGCATCGCGGTGGTAGCGGTGGTTTTCGTCGTCGGCATCTACAACGGCCTGGTGACGGCGCGTAACGCCTACAAGAACGCGTTCTCGCAGATCGACGTGCAGCTCACGCGGCGCTACGACCTGATTCCGAACCTGGTCGAGACCGCCAAGGGCTACATCAAGCACGAGCGCGAGACGCTCGAGGCCGTCATCACGGCCCGCAACAGCGCCATGGCGGGGCTCAAGGCCGCGCAGGCCAGTCCCGGCGATCCCGGCGCGATGAAGCAGCTCGGCGGCGCCGAGGCGGTGCTGACCGGCGCGATGGGACGCTTCATGGCGCTGGCCGAGGCCTATCCGGACCTCAAGGCCAACCAGAACATGATGCAACTGTCGGAGGAGCTCACCTCCACCGAGAACCGCGTGGCGTTCTCGCGCCAGGCGTTCAATGATTCGGTGATGAACTACAACAACCGCTGCCAGGTGTTCCCGAACAACCTGATCGCCGGCCCGTTCGGTTTCACCGTGGCGCAGATGCTCGAGATCGAGAAGCCGGAGATGCGCGCCGCGCCGAAGGTCTCGTTCACCTGAACTGAGCTGCCGCGGGGGCGGTCAGGGCGATGAACTTCTTCCAGAGCCAGGCGCAGGCGCGCAGCCATTCGCGCCGGCTCGTCGTCCTGTTCGCGCTCGCCGTCGCGCTGATCGTTGCCGCCGTCAACGCGGTCGTGATCGTCGCGCTGGCGTTCACGCAGCAAGAGACCGCGGGGGCCATCGACCCCGCGGCGCTGGCGCGCCAGTCGCCGGAGGTGGTCGCGGTCGTGACCGCGGTCGTGGTCGGCATCGTGGCCTGCGCGAGCCTCTACAAGGTCCTGTTGCTGCGCTCGGGCGGCGGCGTCGTCGCCCGCAGCCTCGGCGCGACGCTGCTGCCGGCGCAGACCCGGGACCCGCGCTACCGCTTGCTGCGCAACGTGGTCGAGGAGATCGCCATCGCCTCCGGCGTCGCGGTGCCGGAGATCTACGTGATCGAGGAGGAGGAGGCCATCAACGCCTTCGCCGCCGGCTTCTCGCCCGCGGACGCCGCGGTGACCGTCACGCGCGGCGCGCTGGACAAACTTTCGCGCGACGAGCTGCAAGGCGTCATCGCGCACGAGTTCAGCCACGTCGTCAACGGCGACATGCGCCTGTCGATCCAGCTGATGGGCGTCACGTTCGGGATCCTCGTGATCGCGATCATCGCGCGCGGCGTGCTGCGAGGCGTCGGCCGCGGACGCGGGTCGAAGAAAGGCGGGGGCGTCGTGGTGCTGGCGGCGCTGGCGATCATGGTCATCGGCTACATTGGCGTGTTCTTCGCGCGGCTGATCAAGGCTGGGTTTTCGCGCCAGCGCGAGAGCCTCGCCGACGCTTCCGCGGTGCAGTTCACGCGCCAGACGCAGGGCCTCGCCGGCGCGTTGAAGAAGATTGCGGGCGTCACCGCCGGCTCGCACCTGCAGAGCGCCAGGACCGAGGAAGTCAGCCACATGCTGTTCGGCGAGGGGATGCAGCTGTCGAGCCTGTTCGCGACGCATCCACCGCTGGCGGAGCGCATCAAGGCGCTCGAGCCGGCGTTCGACATCGGGCAGATCGGCGCGCTGTCGCGGGGCTGGAACGATCCCGACTACGTGCCGGAGGACCTGGCGACGTCGGCACCGATCGCCGGGTTCGCGCCGGCGGCGAGCGCGGCGGCACCCGTGGCGCCCGCCCGTCTCATCGCGCAACCCGGGCCGCAGCACTACCACTACGCCGAGGCGCTGCACGCGGCGCTGCCGGAGGACCTTCAGGCGTTGGCGCACGACCCGGCGACCGCGCGCCAGCTCGTGCTCGCGCTGTTGCTGGACCCCGACGCCGGCACGCGGCAACGGCAGTTGGGCCTGATCGCGAAGGACCTGGGCACGGCGCCCGCCAATGCCGTCGCCGGGCTCTGGCCGCGCGCCGAAACGCTGGATCCGGCGCTGCGCCTGCCACTCACAGAGCTGGCCTTTCCCGCCCTGCGCGGCGGCACGCGGGACGAGCTGATGGGCCTGGTCTCGATGATCGCGAGGCTTTCGCACGTGGACGGACACATCTCCATGCTCGAGTTCTGCCTCGGGCGCATGGTGCGCACGCTGGTCGCCGACGCGCTGAAGCCGGGCCGGGCCGCCGTGGCCGGCCGGCTCAAGGTGTCGGCCTGCGAGGCGGACGTGGCACGGCTGCTCAGCGCGATCGCCGAGTACGGCAGCGAAAACGCCGACGCGGCACGCCGCTCGTACATGGCGGGGCTGTCGCACGTGCTGCCGCAGTCCGGCGTGAAGTACCGGCCCGGCCAGCAGTGGCCGGCGGTGCTCGACGCCGCGCTCCGCACACTCGACGGGCTGCAGGGCGCGGGGAAGGAATTGCTGATCGAGGGTCTGGTGAAGACCGCCAGCCACGACGGCCGCGTCACCGTCGGCGAGATGGAGCTCCTGCGGGTGATCTGCGCGTCCCTGCACTGTCCGCTGCCGCCGCTGATGGCGTGAGCCCCGTGCGCCGCCAGGCGGCGCCGGCCACCGGGAAGAAGCACGCCATCAGTACCGCGTAGTTCCACTCGATTGCGTTCAGCGCCTCGCCGTGCGATCCCGTGAGGAATTGCAGCGGGATGCTGGCGACGCCCAGCGTCAGCATGGCGGCGCAGATGCCGACCATGGTCCGGCGCAGGGTTTGCGGCACGCGCGGCTCGCGCGCAATCGCCGCCGTCAGCAGCAACTGGGCGAGAATGATGGAGCCGAAGCCCACGTTGATGGCGTAGCGGCGGATCCACTGGATCACTTCGCCGTCGATGCCGAGCGCGGCGGTGTACAGGGCGGTGGCCAGCCCGGCGACCACGCCAATCGGGAGCAGCGCGAATTGCGTGCGCCGGCGCGCGGGCGCGACCTCGCGCAGCCAGCGCCCGGCCTGCCACCAGAACAGCACCAGCACCGCGCTGTACGGCAGTAGCAGCGCCTTGTAGACGAAGGTGGCGGCGCCGGTGCTGCGCGCCGCGCGGCTGATCGAGGTGCAGCCCTCGAGGTGCGGCAGGCACCACGGCACGGCTTCCAGCGATGCGGAAATCAGGTAGGCCGCATGGCCGGCGACCAGCGGCAGCAACGCCGCCAGCCAGGCGATCGCGCCGAAGCGCCGCCCGGTCACCTCACACCATTTCGACGGCCAGCGCCACGGCCTCGCCGCCGCCGATGCACAGCGTCGCGATGCCGCGCCTGCCGCCGGTTTTCTTCAGCGCGCCCAGCAGCGTCGCGGTGATGCGCGCGCCCGAGGCGCCGATCGGGTGGCCCAGCGCGCAGGCGCCGCCGTGAATGTTGACCTTGTCGTGGGGCAGGCCATGGTCTTTCATCGCCGCCATGGTGACGACGGCGAAGGCTTCGTTGATCTCCCACAGGTCCACATCCTTCGCCTTCCACCCGGTCTTCTCGAGCAGCGCGGTGATGGCGTGCACCGGCGCCACGGTGAATTCGCCGGGCAGGCGCGCGTGGCTGGCGTGGCCGACGATGCGTGCGATGGGCCTGATGCCGCGCCGCGCTGCTTCGGACTGCGCCATCACGACGGCGGCCGAGGCGCCGTCGGAGATCGAACTCGAGCTCGCCGCGGTGACGGTGCCATCCTTCCTGAAGGCCGGCTTGAGCGCCGGGATTTTCTCGATCACCGCCTTGAACGGCGTCTCGTCGCGCGCGATCTTTTCGGTGCCGGTTTTGCCGGTGACCTCGACGGCGGTGAGCTCGAAGGCGAAGCTGCCGTCGTCGATGGCCTTGCGCGCGCGCGTGAGCGAGGCGATGGCGAACGCGTCCTGCATCGCGCGCGTGAAGCCGTAGGTCTCGGCGGTGCGCTCGGCGTACACGCCCATCGCGGTGCCCTTCTCGTAGGCGTCCTCGAGGCCGTCGAGCGCCATGTGGTCGTACATCTGCGCGTGGCCGTAGCGGTAGCCGCCGCGCGCCTTGGCCAGCAGGTAGGGCGCGTTGGTCATGCTCTCCATGCCGCCGGCGACCATGACCTTGTTGGTGCCGGACCTGAGCAGGTCGTGCGCGAGCATGATCGCCTTCATGCCGGAGCCGCACATCTTGTTGATGGTGGTGCAGCCCGTGCTCTTGGGCAGGCCCGCGCCGAGCACGGCCTGGCGGGCGGGCGCCTGGCCCTGGCCGGCCGGCAGCACGCAGCCGAGGATGGCTTCCTCGACGTCCTCGGGCTTGAGGCCCGAGCGCTCGACCGCGGACTTCACCGCGAACGCGCCGAGCTGGCTCGCCGACAGGCTCGAGAACTGACCCTGCATGGCGCCGATCGGGGTGCGGACGATGGACGTGATGACGATCGGGTCGGACATGGCGGCTCGGGAGACGGGGAGGTCAGGGGCGCAAGTTTACCGGTAGAATGCGCGCCTTTCGCGGACTCCAGAATTCCTCCAATGGCCGTGCTGAAGCATCCCGAGTACGACAACCACGAACTGGTCGCGTACCACCACGATCCCCAGTCGGGCCTGAACGCGATCATCGCGGTGCACAGCACACGCTTGGGCAAGGGGCTGGGCGGCTGCCGCATGTGGCCGTACGCAAGCGAGGACGAAGCGCTGACGGACGTGCTGCGCCTGTCGCGCGGCATGACCTACAAGGCCGCGCTGGCGGGGCTGCCGCAGGGCGGCGGCAAGAGCGTGATCCTCGGCGATCCGCGCCGCGACAAGACCCCCGGGATGATGCGCGCCATGGGCCGCTTCGTGGACACGCTCGGCGGCCGGTACGTCGTGGCCGAGGACTCGGGCACCAGCGTGCCCGACATCAAGCTGATGGCCGAGCACACGCGCCACGTCGGCGGCCTGACCGATGCCACGGCGGCGGCGTCCGGGCGCAGCGGCGACCCGTCGCCGTCCACCGCCTACGGCACTTTCGTCGGCATCAAGGCCTGCGTGCGCTGGCGGCTGCGGCACGACAGCCTCAGGGACCTGCGCGTCGCGATCCAGGGCGTCGGCAACGTCGGCTACCGCCTGGCCAAGCACCTGCACGAGGCGGGCGCGAAGCTGTGGGTCACCGACATCCACGCGCCGGCGGTGGAGCGTTGCGTGAAGGAGTTCGGCGCGACCGCGGTGTCCATGGACGAGATCTTCGCCGTGCCGGCCGACGTGTTCGCGCCGTGCGCGCTCGGCGCGATCATCAACGACAATACGCTGCCGCAGCTGAAGGCGCCGATCATCGCCGGCGCCGCCAACAACCAGCTCGCCGAAAAGCGCCACGGCCAGGCGCTGACGGAGCGCGGCATCCTGTACGCGCCGGATTACGTGATCAACGCCGGCGGCATCATCGAGATCTTCTACGAGGAGGGCGGCGACTACGACGAGCACAAGGTGCGCGAGCACCTCGAGCGCATCGGCAAGACGCTGACCACGGTGTTCAAGCGGGCGCAGGAAGAAAAGCGTCCGACCGGCGAGATCGCGGACCGCATGGCCGAGGAAAAATTCCGGATGTAGGAGCGCCTTCAGGCGCGACCGGATTCGGCGAAGCAGTCGCGCCTAAAGGCGCTCCTACTGCTTCGGCGCCTCTTCCTTTTCTTCTTCCTCTTCTTCGTCGAACCCGAAGTCTTCCTTCGGCGGGTTGCCGTCGTAGACCTTGCCCTCGCGGTCCTGCAGGTAAATGCTGCGGACGAAGACGTACTGGTCGAGCTGCTGCTGGAGCATGGCGTCGGCGTCGAGCAGGCTGGCGCGGCCCTCCACCACCTGCAGCGCGCCCGCGTTCCAGGCGTACTCCTCGTGCTGCTGGCCGATGTAGGTCAGCGGGCTGGTGTACCAGTCGCCGACCTTGCCGACCATGTCGCGATTGGTCGCCGGTCCCAGCAACGGCAGCATCAGGTACCAGCCTTGCCCCACGCCCCAGTAGCCGAGCGTCTGGCCGAAATCCTCGTTGTTGGCGGGCAGCCCGGCCTTGGTGGCGACGTCGAACAGGCCGCCCCAGCCGACCAGCGTGTTCATCGCGAAGCGGCACGTGTCGGCGCCGAACTGCTTGAACTTGAGCTGCAGCAGGTCGTTGACCATGACGGTCGGGTAGAGCAGGTTCGAGAAGAAGTTGCGCACGCCGGTGCGGGCGAATCCGGGCATGACTTTGTCGTAGCCCTTGGCCACCGGCCGCAGCACGTACTGGTCGGCCTTCAGGTTGAACTTGAAGACGCCACGGTTGAAGCCCTCCAGCGGGTCCGACGGGTCGTCGGGCGGCGTGTGGGCGCAGCCGCCGAGGGCCAGCGCGGCCAGCAGCAGGCCGAGGCGCAGGGCGGAAGGCACTAGGCTCAGGCCGTCAGGGCGAGTACTTCGGTCACGCCGAAGAAGCCGGCGAGGCGGCGCAGCTGCTCGGGCGCGCCGAGGCAGCGCAGGTCGCGGTTGCGGACGCGGGCCTGCCGCGCCAGCTCCAGCAGCAGCGCCAGCGCGGCACTGTCGGCGCGCGTGATGCCGCTGAGGTCCACTTCGAAGGGGCCCTGGCCGCCGTTCAGCGCGGTGCGCGCCGCGTCGAGCGCAGCCGCCGCGTTCTTGAAGCTCAACTCCCCGCTGATGGCGTGCGCCACGGTCAGCCGCTCTTCGGCTTGCCGGTTTCGGGCTCGAGCTTCTGGCCCGACTCGAGGCGCAGGATCAGCGCGTCCAGGCTGGTGCGCTTGATCTCGGAGTTGATCTGGCTGCGGAAGCTGGTCACCAGCGACAGGTTCTCGATGACGATGTCGTAGACCTTCCACTCGTCGTCCTTCAGCCGCATGGCGAAGCCGATCGGCAGCGGCGGCTTGCCGTTGCCGCGCAGCAGGCGCGACTGCACGGTGACGTCGGTGGCATCCGGCGCCATGCGCAGTGGCTGCCACTCGGCCTTGACCGAGCTGTGGTACTCGAGCAGCGCGTTGGCGTAGCTGTTCACCAGCATGTTCTTGAAGGCGACCTGGAAACGCTTGCGCTGGTCATCGGAAGCCGCCTTCCAGTGCCGCGCCAGGATCAGCTGGGCGATGTACCGGGTGTCGAACTTCGGGACGATGGCGTCGTCGACGAAGGCGTAGAGCCTGGCCGGGTCGGCGCGGAATTCCTTCTCGCGCGTGCCGATCTCCTTCTGCAGCCGCTCGGTGGTCGTCTTGACCACTTCGTCCGGCGGCACCGGCGCCGCCGTGGCGACCGACAGGTTGGCCAGCGCGGCAAGAGCCGCGACCCACAGTCCGCGTGTGTGCATGGTTCGCATGATCCTTACTTGGACGGCGCCGCCGGGGCGGGGTTCGTGGGTTGGGGCTTTTCCGACGCCATGGCGGCCACGAACTGGCCGATGAGGTTCTCGAGAACCAGCGCCGACTGCGTGAACTTGATGGCGTCGCCTTCGGCCAGGGTGGCGTCTTCGCCGCCCGGCGACAGGCCGACGTACTGCTCGCCGAGCAGCCCGGCGGTGAAGATGCTGGCGCTGCTGTCCTTCGGGATGTTGTTGTAGCCGTTCTCGATGCGCATGGTGACGACCGCCTCGAACGTGGTCGGGTCGATCTCGATCGTGCGGACCCGGCCGATGCGCACGCCCGCCATCGTCACCGCCGCGCCGCGCTTGAGGCCGCCGATGTTCTCGAAGTCGGCGGTGACCGCGAAGCTGTCGCTGGTGCTGCCGGCATCGAGGCTGGCCACGCGGAACGTCAGGATGAACACGGCCGTCACCCCGAGGGTGAAGAAGAATCCGACCAGCAGTTCGAGGGCCTTGGTTTGCATTGAATTTCTCTCCGGCAGGATACCTTATACGGGCAGCTGGCTGAACGGGGTCTGAAGGGTGAAAGCGCCCTGTTTTCCGGGGCTTACACGCCCTCGAACATGAACGCGGTGAGGATGAAGTCGAGCGCCAGGATCGCCAGCGAGGACATCACCACGGTGTTCTTGGTGGCGTCCGACACGCCCGAGGACGTCGGCAGCGCGTGGTAGCCCTGGTACACCGCAATCCAGCTGACCGCGGTGCCGAAAACGACGCTCTTGACCACGCCGTTCCAGACATCGTTGAACTCGACCTGCGCGTGGATCTGCGACCAGTAGGCGCCTTCGTCCACGCCGAGCAACTGGACGCCGATCAAGTGGCCGCCGGCCACGCCGATGGCCATGACGCTGAAGATCGCGGCGAGCAGCGGCATCGACAGGAAGCCGGCGATGAAGCGCGGCGCGACCACGCGGCGCACCGGATCCACCGCCATCATCTCCATGCCCGAGAGCTGGTCGGTGGCGCGCATCAGGCCGATCTCGGCGGTCACCGCCGAGCCGGCGCGGCCCGCGAACAGCAGCGCGGTCAACACGGGCCCGAGTTCGCGCACCACGCCCAGCGCAACCAGCACGCCGAGCGACTCCTCGGCGCCGAAGCCGACCAGGGTCCGGTAACCCTGCAGCGCCAGCACCATGCCGACGAACGAGCCGGACACGACGATGATCACCATCGACAGCACGCCGACGGCGTAGACCTGCTGCGCCAGCAGGCGCGGGCGCATCAGCGCGGAGGGCACCGCCGCGAGCACCAAGCCGAAGAAGATCGTCGCGCGCCCGGCGCCGCGCAGGAACGCGACGACGATGTCGATCAGGTGACTCATGCCGCTTCTCCCATCAAATCCTTGCGGTACTCGGGCGCCTTGACGTGGAACGGCACCGGCCCGTCGGGCTCGCCCTTGAGGAACTGGCGGATGCTTTCGACGCCGGAGCGGCGGATCTCGTCGGCCGTGCCCTGCGCCGCGACCTTGCCGTCCGAGATCAGGTAGACGTAATCGCTGATGTCGAGCGTCTCGGCGACGTCGTGCGAGACGATGATCGAGGTGGTGCCCAGCGCGTCGTTGAGCTTGCGCACCAGCCGCGCCAGCACGCCGAGGTTCATCGGGTCCTGCCCGGTGAACGGCTCGTCGTACATCACCATCATCGGGTCGAGCGCCACGGCGCGGGCGAAGGCGATGCGGCGCTGCATGCCGCCGGAGCACTCCTCGGGGAACAGGTCGCGCGCGCCGCGCAAGCCGACCGCCTCGAGCTTCATCAGCACCAGGTCCGCGATCATGGATTCGGGCAGTTTCGAGTGCTCGCGCAGCGGGAAGGCGACGTTGTCGAACACGTTGAGGTCGGTCAGCAGCGCGCCGTTCTGGAACATGAGGGCCAGGCGCTTGCGGTACTCGAACAGCTCGCGGCGCTTGAGCGCCGGCACGTCCACGCCGTCCACGTGCACGCTGCCGGCGTCGGGCTTGTACTGGCCGCCCATGATGCGCAGCAGCGTGGTCTTGCCGATGCCGGACGGGCCCATCACGGCCGTGACCTTGCCGCGCTCGAAGTCGAAGTCGGCGCCGTCGAAGATCACGCGCGGCCCGAAGCGGAAGTGCAGGCCGCGGATCCGCACCAGATTGTCGGAGGAGTGGTCCATGGAAGGCCGCCAGTTTAGCCGGTTAGCCGGTCAGGCCGAGGTGGCGGACCAGGCGCGGCTCGAAGTCGCGCGCCACCGCGGCGAGGTCCCTGGGCCCGCCGAGCTCGGCGATCTGCGTCATCGCCAGGCCCTTGAAGCCGCACGGGTTGATGCGCGCGAACGGCTCCAGGTCCATCGCCACGTTCAACGCGAGCCCATGGTAGCTGCGGCCCTTGCGCACGCGCAGGCCAAGCGAGCAGATCTTGCGGCCGTCCACGTACACGCCCGGGGCGTCGCGCCGGCCGGCGGAGGCGATGCCGTAGCCGGCCAGCAGGTCCACGGTCGCCTGCTCGAGGCGGGTGACCAGCGAGCGGATGCCGTAGCCCAGGCGCTGCAGGTCCACCAGCACGTAGCCCATCAGCTGGCCGGGGCCGTGGTAGGTGACCTGGCCGCCACGGTCCGATTGCACGACCGGAATCGCGCCCGGCGCCAGCACGTGCTCGGCCTTGCCGGCCTGGCCCTGCGTGAACACGGGCTCGTGCTCGCAGAACCACAGCTCGTCGGGCGTGGCGTCGTCGCGCGCGAGCGTGAACTCGCGCATCTGCCGGAAGACCGGCTCGTAGGGCCGCAGCCCCTGCAAATGCTGGACGCGATGCATCAGCGCGACTTTTTCTTGCGCTCCTGGAACAAGGCGTAGGCCTTCTTCCACAGCGCGCCCGGCTTGCGCCCGCCGACCGGCTCGCCGTCCAGCCGGGTCACGGCCAGCACTTCGCGCGTCGAGCTGGTCAGCCAGATCTCGTCGGCGCTGCGCAGTTCGTTCAGCGTCAGGCGCCGCTCCTGCACCGGGACCTTGGCGGCACGCAGCTCCTCGAGCAGCAGGTCGCGGGTAATGCCGGACAGGATGTCCGGGCCCTTGGGCGGCGTGACCACGGTCTTGCCGAGCACCGCGAACACGTTGCTGGACGCGCCCTCGGTGACGCGGCCGTCGCGGTGCAGGATGGCCTCGTTGCAGGCCTGCTCGCCGGCGGCCTGGCTGGCGAGGATGTTGGCCAGCAGCGCGACCGACTTGATGTCGCAGCGGCCCCAGCGGATGTCGGGCCGCACGATCGCGCGGACGCCGTCGCGCAGCGCGACTTCGCCCGGTGACGGCAGCGCGTTGCACAGCCCCACCACGGTCGGGGTCGTGCCCGACGGAAACGCATGGCTCCGTTTTGCCGGCGCGCCGCGCGTGACCTGGAAATAGATCATGCAGTCGCCGCCGCCGTTATGGGCCATGAGCTTTTCGGCCAGCTCGGTCCACTCGGCCTCGCTATGCGGATTGGCGATCCGCAATTCCTTGAGGCTGCGCGTCAGGCGCGCCAGGTGCTCCTTCAGCGCGAACGGCTTGCCGCCGTAGGCCGGCACCACTTCGTAGACGCCGTCGGCGAACAGGAAGCCGCGATCCAGCACCGACACGCGCGCTTCGGACACGGGCACGAACGCGCCGTTGACCAGCGCGACGGCCGTCGCCACCCCCGAATTCAGAACGTGTCCTGCATCCACAGCTGCACCCCATCGGTGACCCGGCGCCACAGATTACCCTCCGGCAGGGCGGCCAGCGCTACCAGCGGCGCCTCGCGCAGGACCTTGCCGTCCAGCACCACCTTGAGGGTGCCGAGCTCCTGGCCCGCCGCCACCGGCGCGTGCACCCGGGCGCTGGGGGCGGCCTCGAGCTGCAGCCGGTCGCGCGCGCCGTGCGGCACGCTGACCACCAGCGGGCCGGCCAGTCCGAGCGCCAGCTCTTTTTCGACGCCCCTCCACGCCCGGACCTTCACCACCGTCTGCTGCGGCCCGGTGACGGCAACGGTCTGGTAGAAGCGGAAGCCGAAGTTCAGCAGCGCGAGGCTGGCGTCGGCGCGCACCCCCTCGTTGGCGGTGCCGAGCACGATCGAGATCAGGCGCCGGCCGTCGCGCGCCGCGGAGGCGGCGAGGTGGTAGCCGGCCTCTTCGGCGTGGCCGGTCTTGATGCCGTCCACGCTCGGGTCGCGCCACAGCAGGCGGTTGCGGTTGGGTTGCCTGATCTTGTTGAAGGTGAACTCGCGCTGCTTGAACAGCGCGTAGCGGTCCGGGAAGTCGCGGATCAGCGCGCGGCTGAGCAGCGCCATGTCCTGCGCCGTGGTGTGCTGGCCGGGCGCCGGCACGCCGGTGGCGTTGGCGAAGTGCGTGTCCGTCATGCCGAGCTGCCGGGCGTAGCGGTTCATCAGCCCGGCGAAGGTGTCCTCGGTGCCGCCGAGGTGCTCGGCCAGCGCCACGCTGGCGTCGTTGCCGGACTGCACGATGATGCCGCGCAGCAGGTCGCCGACGGTGACGCGCTTGCCGACCTCGATGAACATGCGCGACTCCTTCGAGTCGATGCCCTGGCGCCAGGCCTTCTCGCTGATCAGCGCTTCGTCGATTTCGCGGACGCGCCCCTGCTTGAGCTCGTCGAAGGCGACGTAGATCAGCATCAGCTTGGTCAGGCTCGCCGGCTCCACGCGCAGCGCCGGCTGCTTCGCAACGAGCGTCTGGCCGCTGTCGTAGTCGTAGAGCAGGTAGCTCTTCGCCGGCAGGTTCGGCGCGTCAGGAACGGGGAGGGCGGCGGCGGAGAAAGAGGACAGCAGCGCAGCGACGGCGGCGAAGCGTTTCATCGGGTGTGACGGGTCTCGGGAACGGACAAATGTTGAACAGCCGGTCTTCGGCCGGCTGCGGGCGCGGATGATACCGCGCTGGAGGCCTACAGACCCCTCATTGCGCTACAGGTTTCACGTCCATGCTGGCGGCCTCGAGCTGCCGGCGCGCGGCGGCGAGGCTGGC
>JANNLM010000248.1:0-2266 GCA_031396825.1 Gammaproteobacteria bacterium
TGCTGCTGGTGACCGGCCACCTGTTCATGACGATCAAGCGCCTGCGCCTGACCGAGAAGCTGAAGCTCACCTCCGAAGCCGAGGGCGCGGAAAGCAACAAGATGCTCGGCCTCGCCTTCCAGGGCCAGGGCCAGCTGGACATGGCGTGGGAGAAATTCCGCCGCGTGCAGCCGGTGGACGACAAGGTGCTGGACATGATGTACAACCTCGCGCTCGACTTCGAGCGCAAGCGCCAGTTCAACAAGGCCGAGTCGGTGTTCCAGCACATCGCCGGCGTCAACCCGAAGTTCCGCGACATCGAGCAGAAGACCGCGCGCGCCAAGAAGATGTCGGAGACGATCATCCTCGGGGGCGGCGGCGGCGGCCACCCCGGCGGCACCATGGTGCTCGACAGCACCGCAGAGAAGCCGATGCTGGGCCGCTACCAGGTCGAAAAAGAGCTCGGCAAGGGCGCCATGGGCGTGGTGTACATGGGCAAGGACCCGAAGATCAACCGCACCGTCGCCATCAAGACGCTGGCGCTGGCGCAGGAATTCGAGGCCGACGAACTGGCCGACGCCAAGGCACGCTTCTTCCGCGAAGCCGAGACCGCCGGCCGCCTGAACCATCCGAACATCGTGCAGATCTACGACGCCGGTGAAGAGCACGACCTGTGCTACATCGCCATGGAATTCCTCAAGGGCTATGACCTGGTGCGCCACACCAAGCCCCAGGCGCTCCTGCCGGTGAACGAGGTGGTCAAGATCATTGCCGACGCGGCCGACGCGCTCGACTATGCGCACCAGCAGGGCGTCGTGCACCGCGACATCAAGCCGGCCAACCTGATGTGGCTGGTGGACACCAAGGTCATCAAGCTGACCGACTTCGGCATCGCCCGCATCACCGACTCGTCGAAGACCAAGACCGGCATGGTGCTCGGCACGCCGAGCTACATGTCGCCGGAGCAGTTGTCCGGCAAGAAGGTGGACGGGCGTTCCGACCTCTTCTCGCTCGGCGTGACGCTGTATCAGCTGCTGACCGGCACCCTGCCCTTCACCGCGGACTCGATGGCGACGCTGATGTTCAAGATCGCCAACGAGCCGCATCCGCCCGCTGCCACCCTGCGGCCTGACCTGCCCGGCCCGCTGGCCGCCGTCATCGACCGCGCGCTTTCGAAAGACCTCGAAAAACGCTATGCGCGCGGCAACGAGTTGTCGGCCGACCTGCGCGCCGCCCTTCGAGTGCAATAAGGCCCCGCCATGTCGGTCAAAGGAAAACTCTCCACCGCCCTGCTCTCCGACATGGGGCGCGTGCGCAAGAACAACGAGGACGCGGTCGGCGAGGACCGCGACATGGGCCTGCTGATCCTGGCCGACGGCATGGGCGGCTACAACGCCGGCGAGATCGCCTCGGGCCTCGCCATCAGCACGGTGTACGACACCGTCAAGAAAGAGTGGAAGAGCCTCAAGGGCGGCGAGATCGACGAGACGTCCGGCAACAGCCGCGAGGCGCTGCTGCTGAAGACCGCCGTGGAACTGGCGCACAAGACCATCCACCAGGTGTCGCAGACGCAGCCGCAGTGCGCCGGCATGGGCACCACGGTGGTGACCTGCATGTTCCACCACGATCGCATATCGATCGCCTACGTCGGCGACTCGCGCCTGTACCGCCTGCGCCAGGGGCGCTTCGAGCAGGTCACGCGCGACCACTCGCTGATCGAGGAGTTGATCGCCCGCGGCCACTACACCCGCGAGGACGCCAAGAAGCTGGTGCGCAAGAACATCGTCACGCGCGCGCTCGGCGTCGAGCCCGAAGTCAAGGTCGACATCATCGAAGACCCGATCGAAGTCGGCGACGTGATCCTGATTTGTTCCGATGGGTTGTGCGACATGGTCGATGACCAGGCCATTGGCTTAACCCTTGGAAAGTTTGCTGATAATCTTCCCGAAGCGGCCAAGGCGCTGGTCACCCTAGCCAACGACCGCGGGGGAAAAGATAATGTTTCCGTGGCCTTAGCCAGGGTGGACGGTTCGTTCGCCCCGGGCCGGCGCTGGTATGAACGATTGATGGAGTGGTTCTAGTGTCAAAACTGATTGTCACCGATGCGAACGGAGCCACGAAGGAAGTCCCGCTCAACAAAGAGCGCGTGACCATCGGGCGCGCACCGGACAATGACATCCCGTTCCCGGGCGACAAGGCCGTGTCGGGGCATCACGCCGTCGTCATCACCATCCTGCAGGACTCGTTCCTCGAGGACCTCGACAGCACCAACGGCACCCAGGTCAAC
>JANNLM010000265.1:0-2368 GCA_031396825.1 Gammaproteobacteria bacterium
CGCTCGCCCTCGAGGATGAAGCCCACCGCCGGCACCGTGTGCAGCGCCTGGAACGAGGACAGCGTGAAGCCGCCGAACTTGTGCTTGGCGCCGACTTTCAGCTGGTGCCAGGTGATCAGGGGATTGGCTTCGTCCGGCAGCTTGGAAAAATCCGGCCACAGCTTCCAGTTGAACAGGTGTGTGCGCAGCACTTCGAGGGTTTCGGTGCTGGCATGCACGCGCACCGGCCGATGGATCAGGTCGAACAGGTTGTCGGCCATGAAGGCGAGGCCGCAGACGTGGTCGAGGTGCGCGTGGGTCAGGAACACGTCGCGCACGCGCGCCATCTGCTTGAGGCTGAGGTCGCCGACGCCGGTGCCGGCGTCGATCAGCATTTCGTCGTCCACGAGCAGGCTCGTGGTGCGCAGCCCGGGGCCGACACCGCCGCTGCAGCCCAGCACTTTGATGCGCATGTGCCCTGTGTGATCTCCCCCGAGACGCGATCGATACTAGCACGGCGTTTCCCGCCAACCCCCGGATGGGAAAGCGGTTTTTTGCTAAGGTCAGCCGACCCTCATGAACACCGCCCTCGCCCTGCAGTTGCATGTCGTGCTCTCCGTGCTCGGCGCGGGGCTGCTCACGCTGGCCGCGGCGCAGGCCGTCACGCTGGCCCTGCAGGACGCCCTGCTGCACGGCAAGTCCGCGAACCGGCTGGTGCAGGCCCTGCCCCCGTTGCAGACCATGGAACGCGTCCTGTTCGTGCTCATCGCGCTGGGCTTTTTCATGCTCAGCCTGTCGCTGCTGTCCGGACTGCTGTTCGTCGAAGACCTCATGGCCCGGCACCTGGCGCAAAAGACCGTGCTTTCGGTCGCCGCCTGGACCCTGTTCGGCGGCCTGCTGTGGGGCCGCTGGCGCTGGGGCTGGCGTGGACGCACGGCAGTGCGCTGGACCCTGGCGGGCTACGGAGTCCTCATCCTGGCGTATTTCGGTACCAAGCTGGTTCTTGAGTAAACGTCCATCTTATCTTGTAGTTAGCGTCGTCTCTTAAAGTAGAAATGACCGCGCTTGGCTTGACGAAGCCGCGCGCGGCCCGTACTTAGGAGGGCCGCCCTCCCGCAGGCCAGGACCGCTTCGCTTGGTCGACGAATTTCCCCTGTACGTCTGGCTGATCATCCTGGCCGTCCTGATCGCGCTGTCGGCGTTCTTCGCCGGCACGGAAACGGCGCTGATGGCCATCAACCGGTACCGCCTGCGGCACCTTGCCAAGGGTGGCCATCGGGGCGCCCAGATCGCCGAGAAGTTGCTGGCGCGCCCCGACCGCCTGATCGGCATGATCCTGCTGGGCAACATCACGGTGCACTCCGCCTCGGCGGCCATCACCACCTTCCTGACGCTGAAGTTGTTCGGCGAGGTCTGGGTCTCGGCCGCGATCGGCGTGCTGACCGTGTTCATCCTGGTGTTCGGCGAGATCGCGCCCAAGACGCTCAGCGCCCTGTACCCGGACCGCGTGGCGCTCGCCTCTTCCTATATCTACGTCTGGCTGCAGTGGCTCGCCTACCCGTTCGTCTGGGTGGTGAACCTGCTGTCCAACGGCCTGCTGCGCATCTTCGGGGTCTCGCCCGAGGAAGCCGCGCAGCACAGCCTGTCCACCGAGGAACTGCGTTCGGTCGTGGCCGAGGCCGGCGCACTGATCCCGCAGCGCCACCAGCGCATGCTGCTGTCGCTGCTCGACCTGGAGAAAGCCACGGTCGAGGACATCATGGTCCCGCGCAACGAGATCGTTGGCGTCGACCTGGCCGACCCGCCCGATCGCATCAAGGCGCAGTTGATCGGCAGCCAGCACACGCGCCTGCCGCTGTACATCGGCTCGATCGACGACGTGAAGGGCATTATCCACGTGCGCAACCTGCTGAAAGTCATCGCGGCCGAAGCGTTCGATTCGCAGGAGTTGCTGGCCAGCGCGCGCGAGCCCTACTACATCCCCGAAGGCACGCCGCTGAACCAGCAGTTGCTCAACTTCCAGAACCAGAAGCGCCGCATCGGTTTCGTGGTCGACGAGTACGGCGACATCCAGGGGCTGGTGACGCTGGCCGACATCCTCGAGGAGGTGGTCGGCGAGTTCACCTCGGATCCGGCCGCGCGCATCAAGAACGTCTCGATGGAGCCGGACGGGAGCTACCTGGTCAACGGCGGCATCACCATCCGCGCGCTCAACCGCACGCTCGGCTGGAAGCTGCCGACCGCGGGGCCGCGCACGGTCAACGGCCTGGTGCTCGAGCAGCTCGAGGACATCCCCAAGCCCGGCAAGCAGGTGCGCGTGCGCGACTACGTCATCGAGATCACCGAGACGCAGGCCAACGCGGTGCGCACCGCGCGCATCCGCCCGCCG
>JANNLM010000266.1:0-3573 GCA_031396825.1 Gammaproteobacteria bacterium
GGATCCGTACCGGATGATCCGGTCGAGCTGCTCGGCCTGAAGTTCCGCAACCGGGTCGGCCTGGCCGCCGGGCTCGACAAGAACGCCGACTGCATCGAGGCCTGGGACCGGCTCGGCTTCGGCTTCGTCGAGGTCGGCACGGTTACGCCGAGGCCGCAGCCGGGCAATCCGAAGCCGCGCATGTGGCGCCTCCCTTCGCACCAGGCACTGATCAACCGCCTGGGCTTCAACAACAAGGGCGCGGATTACCTGGTCCAGCGCGTGCGCGAGGCGCGCTGCCGCGCGGTGCTGGGCATCAACATCGGCAAGAACGCCGACACGCCGGTGGATCTGGCCGCTGACGACTACGAGGCCGGCCTGCGCAAGGTGCATGCCGTCGCCGGCTACGTGACGGTCAACATCTCCTCGCCAAACACGAAAAACCTGCGCGACCTGCAGGACGAGCAGCACCTGCGCGCGCTGCTGGGCCGGCTGAAGGCGGTGCGTGGAGAGCTGGCGCAAAAGGAAGGCCGGCGCGTGCCGATGCTGGTCAAGCTCGCGCCGGACCTCGAGGTCGGCGAGCTGCGCCGCACTGGCGCGCTGGCGCGCGAGCTGGGCGCCGACGGCCTGATCGCCACCAACACCACGATCCAGCGCCCGGGACTGGGCGAGGCGCGGTACGCGACGGAGGCGGGCGGCCTGTCCGGCGCGCCGCTCAAGCCGCTGGCGCTGGCCGCGCTGCGCGCGTTGCGCAGCGAGCTCGGACCGGGGTATCCCTTGATCGGCGTCGGCGGTATCGTCAGCGGCGCCGATGCCGCCGAGCGCCGGCAAGCGGGCGCCGACCTGGTCCAGGTCTATACCGGGTTCATTTACCGGGGCCCCGCGCTGGTCGCGGAGTGTTCAAAATTCCTATTGCGCGGTGCGGCCACCGGCCCGTAGATTCGCTCTCCATACAAGGCCTTCGCTGTCATAAAAAGGCCACAAACAGGGTATCGGAGAGGTGTGATGCGTCAGCGGACGTGGTGTGCGGCAGTCGCGGCAGCAACGGTGCTGGCCGCCGGTTGTGCCCAGGAATCGGGCCCGCTTTCCCTGGGCGACAACAAGCTCACGGTGGTCGTGCTGGTGGTCGACAGCCTGATGCCGGCCGACATTTCCGCCGCCACGACGCCGCAACTCGATGCCCTGCGCGTCGGCGGCACGTCGTACGAGCACAGCCGCTCGGTATACGCCGCCGAGACCATCCCCAACCACGTCGCCATGATGACGGGCGTGTATCCCGACCGCAGTGGCATCCCGTCGAACGATTTCATCGACGACTTCTCGGTCGCCTCGCCGGAGGCGGTCAAGCTGTCGATTCCGGAGCGCCTGACGGCGAATACCCTGTTTACCTGGATCGATCGCAGCTGCGGCCCCTCGCCGCGCACCCACGTGCGCACCGGCTCGACCTTGTCGAAGAAGTACCTGCATGACATCTTCCTCGGCGATGCGGCCAACGCCGGCCGCTCCAACGACCACCCGGGCGTGTTCAACCTGCCGCCGGAGAGCTACTGGAGCCCCGAGGACGACCCGGCCTTCATTCCGTCGCCCGACGAGCACGTGCCGGACATCCCGACGATGACCCAGGCATTGACGCAGCTGCCCGACGTGGACTTTTTTTTCATCAACCTCGGCGACGTGGACCGCTCGGCGCACGCCGGCGGCCAGGCGGCGCGCAGTGCCGCGCTGCCCGATACCGACGCGCAAGTGGGTGCACTCATTGCCGCGTTGCAGGCCAGCGGCCGCTGGGACAGCACCGTGCTGTTCCTGGTCAGCGACCACGGCATGGATTTCTCGGCGGCGGGCCCGGCCACCGTCGTCAGCACGCAAACCATGCTGGACTCGCTCGGCGCCTGCTTCGAGCCGATGCTGGCCGTGCCCAGCGGCGGCACCGAGAGCGTTTCGGTGCTCGATCGCGGCGCGCCGCTGGCGGACCGCCAGGCCGCGCTGCGCGCGGCGCGTGCCTGCCTGCTGGGTGAGGGCTGCGCCTGCGGCGCGACGCAGCCGCCCAACGCCAACCTGATCGAAGGCGCCTGGTACACGGTGATGGACGCGATGGATGCCGACGGCACGATGCCGCCCGCCATTGCTTCCGGGCACTCCAATCTCGGCGACATGACCGTGTTCGCGGCCACGACCGGCAAGTTCGGCGACCCGCCGGCCAGCTCGGACTTCGCTGGCTCATTCATTCCCGGCAACCACGGCCATCCGGTGACCCTGCACAACACCTTCATCGTCACCGGCGGTTCGCCGTGGGTGAAGGCGGGGCAGTCCATCGCCGCGTCGGTGGCAAGCCCGACGCCGCTGGATCGCCTGCCGGAGCAGTCCGAGAACGTGGACCTCGCGCCAACCATCGCCTGGCTGCTGGGCCTGCGCACGCAGCCCGAAGAGTTTCCCGATTTCGCGCTGCGCGGGGTGGGTTTTGACGGGCGTGTGCTGAAGGAAGCCTTCACGCAGTTCGACGCCGATCCGGACGCGCCGTCGCCGACGCACTGCGGCCGCTTCGAGTGAGCGCGCCGCAGAGTCCCTGCACGGGCGTCTGCCAGCTCGACTGGCGCGGCGTCTGCCACGGTTGCGGACGCACGCTCGAGGAAATCGCGGAGTGGGGCGCGGCGGGCGAGGCGCGGCAGTGCCAGATCATCGCGGCGGCGAAGGCGCGGCTGCCGGTCATCCCGGACCGCGATCCGCCGAAGCAACCCTGACGTAGGGCGGCATTCCCATGCCGCCGTCGGCAACGGATTGCCGACCTACAAGATCAAATGCCGAGCTTGCGCAGCTCCTGCGCCGGCACCGACTCGTCCCACAGCAGGTCGAAGTCCCTCGTGCGCAGGCGCGCGAGGCCCGGCGAGGCGCCGTAGAACTTCGCCTCGAGGTCTCCCGGCGACTCGCGTGACAGCATCACGCGGCCGTCGGTGATGAGCAGTTCCTCGCGGATCACCTGCTGACGGTTCGACAGCAGCTCGCGGAACTCCACGAAGCTGGTCAGGCTGCGGCCGAACTCGACCAGTCGCGGGCTGTTGGCGATGGCCAGCTGCGTGGAATTGACCAGGATGCGCACGCGCGTGTGCGAATGCTGCAGCACGAAGCGGCGCAGCGACTCGGTGAAGATGCCGCTGCCGTAGACGCGCCGGTCCAGCTCCTGCGTCAACAGCGCGACTTCGTTGCGCGCGCCGCTGACCATCTGCGTCGCGCGCGCGGCGAAATCGGCGAAACCACTGACCAGCTCGGGCTTGACCTCTTCCATCACAGGCTCCGGGCCTGCTCGGCCGCATCGCCGGTGTAATCGGCGGGCGTCAGCTTGAGCAGTCGCTGCTTTTCCTTCTCGGGCAGCTTGAGTCCCTGCACGAAGGCGCGCAAGGCTTCCTTGCCGACTTTCTTGCCGCGCGTGTAGCGCTTGAGCTGTTCGTACGGCTCCGGCAGGCCGTAGCGGCGCATCACGGTCTGGATCGCCTCGGCCAGCACTTCCCAGTTGGCCTCGAGGTCCTGGCCGATCTTCCAGGCGTCGGCGTCGAGCTTCCTGGTGCCGCGCTCGATCGACTGCCAGGCGATCAGGGCGTG
>JANNLM010000334.1:0-1799 GCA_031396825.1 Gammaproteobacteria bacterium
CAACATCGCCATCAGCCGCTCGAGAATGCGCGGATTGCGCCAGAACACGTGAAACGCCTGATCGAACACCTCGCGCTGGTCGTGCCGGTTCACGAACACGGCGTGGAGCGTCCAGTAGAAATCCTCGCGGCTCTTGATGCCGACGGCGTTCACCGCCTGGGCGGCGTCGATGATCTTGCCGGGTCCCACGGGCAGGCCGGCGGCGCGCAGCACGCGCCCGAAATGGATCAGGTTGTCGACGAGGCGGCCGGGAGCGTCGCCCGGACACGCGGCGCCTGGTGCGCATGCAGCTCGACTCGAAACAGTTGAAGAAAGCGCGCGCCACGTTCGAGCTGCTGATGGACTCCGGCGAAGCCGAGGGCCGGCGAAACTGGATGCGCGAGCATTGGAAATCAGTAGACGCCGACATTTGAAAAATAGGGACAGACCCTATTTTTCACATGATGATAAATAGGGTCTGTCCCTATTTTGGGGGGCCGATATGGCGAAGAAGAAGGTGAAGGCGTTCTGGGAGCGGGCCCACAAGGGCCACGTGCTCTGGCTGGGGAAACAAAAGCTCGGCAAAGTGACGCTCGCCGGCGAGGGCCGCTACACCTGGGAGGCCTCCGGCAGGGCGGGCGAGAGCGACCACCTCGACAAGGCCAGGAAGGCCGTCGAGCTCGTCGTGGCGATGGCTGACAAACAACTCGACCTCTTCAGGTGACCATGGATACACGCACCCCCGACCTGTTCACGCCGGAGAACGGCGACGACGCGGCGCCGATCGAGCGCCACGCCTCGCAGGCCTACCTCGGCTACGCGGTGTCCACCGTCAAGTCGCGCGCGCTGCCGGAGATCGCCGACGGCCTGAAGCCGGTGCAGCGCCGCATCCTCTACGCGATGGGCGATGCCAACACGCAAGGCTTCGCCAAGTGCGCGCGCTACGTCGGCGAAGTGCTCGGCAAGTACCACCCGCACGGCGACTCCTCGACCTACGAGGCCCTCGTCCACCTCGCGCAGCCGTTCTCCATGCGCTACCCGCTGATCGACGGCCAGGGAAACTTCGGCAGCCGCGACGGCGACTCGGCCGCGGCCTACCGCTACACCGAGGCGAAGCTCTCGCGCTATGCGGAACTCATGCTGGCCGAGATCGGCGAGGGCACGGTCGATTTCATCAAGAACTACGACGGCCAGTTAGACGAGCCGGTGCTGCTGCCGGCACGCGTGCCCTTCGGCCTGCTCAACGGCTCCTTCGGCATCCCGGTCGGTTTTTCCACGCGCATTCCCACGCACAACCAGAAGGAAGTCGTGGCCGCCGCGGCATACGTCATCAAGCACCCGCGCGCCAAGGTCGACGACCTCCTCGAGATCATGCCGGGCCCCGACTTCCCCGGCGGCGGCCAGATCATCTCGCCGGCGGAGGAAATAAAGCTGGCCTATGAAACCGGCAGGGGCTCGATCGCCATGCGCGCGCGCTGGAACGTCGAGCCGCTCGCGCGCGGCCAGTGGAGGATCGTCGTCACCGAACTGCCGCACGGCGTTTCCTGCCGCCAGGTGCTCGAGGAAATCGAGGCGCTGGTCAACCCGAAGCCCTCCACCGGCAAGAAGGAAACGACGCAGGAACAGCGCCGCCTCAAGCAGTTCATGCTCGAGCAGATCGAGACGGTGCGCGACGAGTCCGACCGCAAGGCCAGGCTGCGCCTCGTCATCGAGCCGCGCTCCTCGCGCCAGAGCGCCGAAGAGACCATGAAAACCCTGCTGGCGCAGACCAGCCTGGAGACGCGCTACGCGCTCAACCTGACCTGGCTCGGCCGCGACGG
>JANNLM010000028.1:0-11467 GCA_031396825.1 Gammaproteobacteria bacterium
GGGCGGCCGCGCCGCGCTGGAAGCCGCCAACCGCGACTGGGGCCTGGCGCTGTCGGCGCAGGAGATGGAGTACCTCGCGCAGCACTACGTCGCCGCGGGCCGCGACCCGACTGACGCCGAGCTGATGATGTTCGCGCAGATCAACTCCGAGCATTGCCGCCACAAGATCTTCAACGCCGAGTTCACGCTCGATGGCGCCAGGCAGGCGCTGTCGCTGTTCGAGCTGATCAAGCAGAGCCACCGGGCCTCGCCGGGCGGCGTGCTGTCGGCCTACAAAGACAACGCGGCGGTGATCGAGGGCTCGGCCACCACGCGCCTGCTGCCGGATGCGGGCCGCGTCTGGCGCGCGGTGCAGGAGCCGGCGCACATCCTGATGAAGGTCGAAACGCACAACCACCCGACCGGCATCTCGCCGCACGCGGGTGCCGGCACCGGCGCCGGCGGCGAGATCCGCGATGAAGCGGCGACCGGCCGCGGCGCCAAGCCCAAGGCCGGCCTGTGCGGGTTCTCGGTCTCGCACCTGCGCATTCCGGGGTACGCGCAGCCGTGGGAATTCGAGGATTCGCGCCCCGCGACGATGGCGACCCCGCTGACGATCATGACCGAGGGCCCGATCGGCGCCGCGGCCTACAACAACGAGTTCGGCCGGCCGAACCTGGCCGGCTACTTCCGCACCTTCGAGACGAAGGTGCGTGACGTCCGCCGCGGTTACCACAAGCCGATCATGATCGCGGGCGGCCTGGGCAACGTCCGCCCGCAACATGTGCAGAAGCTGCCGGTGCCGGCCGAAGCCGAACTGGTGGTGCTCGGCGGGCCGGCCATGTTGATCGGCCTGGGCGGCGGCGCGGCCTCGTCGATGGCCACCGGCGCGAGCAGCGCCGAGCTCGATTTCGCCTCGGTGCAGCGCGCCAACCCCGAGCTTGAAAGGCGCTGCCAGGAAGTTGTGGACGGGTGCTGGGCGCAGGGCGAGGGCAACCCGATCCTGTCGATCCACGACGTCGGCGCGGGGGGGCTGTCGAACGCCCTGCCGGAACTGGTGCACGCCGACGATCGCGGCGGCGAGATCCGCCTGCGCTCCATTGCGTCCGCCGATCCTTCGCTGTCGCCGATGGAGATCTGGTGTAACGAGGCGCAAGAGCGCTACGTGCTCGCGATCCTGCCGGAGCGCCTGCCGGAGCTGGAGGACGCGTGCCGGCGCGAGCGCTGCCCGATCGCCGTCGTCGGCCACGCCACGGCCGAACGCCGCCTGCGCGTCTATGACGAACGCGACGGTTCCGCGGCCGTGGACCTGCCGATGGCCGTGCTGCTCGGCAAGACGCCGCGCCTGCAGCGCGACGCGCGCCACGCGCCGGCCCGATTCCCGGAGTTCGATCACCGCGCGGTCGACCTGGCCGATGCCGCGGCGCGCGTGCTGCGCTTCCCGGCGGTGGCGTCCAAGAACTTCCTGATCACGATCGGCGACCGCACCGTCGGCGGCCTGACCGTGCGCGACCAGATGGTCGGCCCCTGGCAGGTGCCGGTGGCGGACTGCGCCGTGACCGCGAGCGGCTTCGGCGGCAGCGCGGGTGAAGCCATGGCGATGGGCGAGCGCACGCCGCTGGCGCTGCTGAATGCGCCCGCCTCGGGCCGCATGGCCGTCGGCGAAGCCATCACCAACCTCGCCGCCGCGCGCATTGCGAAACTCGGCGACGTCAAGCTGTCCGCCAACTGGATGGCCGCCGCCGGCCACGGCGACGAGGACGCGCGCCTGTACGACACGGTGCGCGCGGTCGGCGCCGAGCTGTGCCCGGCGCTGGGCATCGCCATCCCGGTCGGCAAGGATTCGCTGTCGATGCGCGCGATGTGGAAGGACGGCGAACGCAGCGCGACGCAGACCGCGCCGCTCTCGTTGATCGTCTCGGCCTTCGCGCCGGTGGCCGACGTGCGCCGCTCGCTCACGCCGCAACTGCGGCTCGATGCCGGCGCCACGCGCCTGCTGTTGATCGACCTCGGCGCCGGCAAGAACCGCCTCGGCGGCTCGGTGCTGGCGCAGGCCCACGGCGCGATCGGCGTCGATCCGCCCGACCTCGACGACCCGGCGCTCCTGAAGGCCGCCTTCGACGCGATCCAGCAGCTCAACCAGGACGGCAGGCTGCTGGCGTACCACGATCGCTCCGATGGCGGCCTGCTGGCGACGCTGGCCGAAATGGCCTTCGCCGGGCGTTGCGGCGTGGACGTCGCGCTCGACGCGCTGGGCGACGATCCGGTCGCGGCGCTGTTCACGGAAGAGCTGGGCATGGTGGTGCAGGTGCGCGAGGCGGACCTCGGCGCCGTGCGCGCGGCATTGGCAGCCGCGCACCTGCCGCACGCGGAGCTTGGCGCGCCCGGCGGCGCGGACACCCTCCGCTTCGCCTACCGCGAGCGCGTGCTGCTCGAGGAGCCGCGCCAGGTGCTGCAGAAGCTCTGGGCCGAAACCAGTTACCGCGTCGCCGCGCAGCGCGACAACCCGGACTGCGCGCTCGAGGAATTCGAGTCCACCGGCGATCCCGCCGATCCGGGCCTCAAGGTCGAGCTGACGTTCGATCCGGCCGCGGCGCCAGCCGTGCTCAAGGCGCGCCCGCGGGTGGCGATCCTGCGCGAGCAGGGCGTCAATGGCCAGGTCGAGATGGCCTTCGCTTTCCACAGCGCCGGCTTCGACAGCGTCGACGTGCACATGACCGACCTGATCGAAGGCCGCGTGAAGCTCGACGAGTTCCGCGGGGTGGTCGCCTGCGGCGGCTTCTCCTACGGCGACGTGCTCGGCGCCGGACAGGGCTGGGCCAAGTCCATCCTGTTCCACGAGGGCACGCGCGCGGCGTTCGCGCAGTTCCTCGCGCGCAAGGACCGCTTCGCGCTCGGCGTGTGCAACGGCTGCCAGATGTTCGCGGCGCTGAAGGACATCGTTCCCGGCGCGAGCCATTGGCCGGTGTTCCGTCGCAACAAGTCCGAACAGTTCGAGGCGCGCTGGAGCCAGGTCGAACTGCTCGACAGCAAGTCATTGTTCTTTTCCGGCATGGCCGGCAGCACGCTGCCGATCGCGGTCGCGCACGGCGAGGGGCGCGCCGAGTTCGCCGGCGCCGGCGACCTCATGACCTTGCAGAAAAACGGCCAGGTGGCGATGCGCTTCGTCGACGCGCGCGGCCGGGCCGCGACGCGCTACCCGCAGAATCCCAACGGCTCGCCCGAGGGGGTGACCGCGATCTGCAACGACGACGGCCGCGTGACGGCGCTGATGCCGCACCCCGAACGCACCATTCGCGGCGTCACCGGTTCCTGGTGGCCGCGCGATCCCGGAGAGTTCACGCCATGGATGCAGATGTTCCGCAACGCACGCAAGTGGGTCGGCTAGCCGCGGTCTTCGCGCTCGCCGGGGCCGCGCTGCTGGCGGCCTGCAGCGGCACGCCGGAGCGGCACGGTCCGCAGCTCCTCGCGCGCCCTTCCGAGTCCCCCGTCGAGGCGGCAGCGACGGCAATCCCGCGGCAGCTGAACCTCGGCTCGAGGCGCGACGGCTGGCTCTACGCCCCCGCCTCGGCGCTCAACGGCCCGGCGCCGCTGCTGGTGTTCCTGCACGGCTCGCCCGGAAGCGGGCGCGTGATCGAAGGGCTGGTCGCCATGGCGGATCGCGAGGGCGTCATCGTGCTGGCGCCGGATTCGCGCGGCGCGACCTGGGGCGTCATCGCCGGCGACGAGTCGGCCGACCTCGCGTTCATCGACCGGGCGCTGGCCCAGGTGTTCGAGCGCTACCGCGTCGATCCGCGCCGCATCGCCATCGCCGGTTTTTCCGACGGCGCCACCGCCGCGCTGTCGTGGGGCCTCACCAACGGCGAGCTGTTCGGCGGCATCGCCGCGTTCTCCGCCGGCTTCATGCGCACGGCCGGCCCGCCGCAGGGCCGCCCGCGCATCCTCATGACGCACGGCCTGCGCGACCCGGTGTTTCCCGTCGCGAGCACCGGCCGGCGCATCGCCGGCCTGCTGGAACAGGCCGGTTACACGGTGGAGTTGCGGGAGTTCGACGGCGGCCACGAGATGCCCGGCGCCGGCGCCGGCATCGTGAGGGAAGTCCTGGCGCCTAGGCCTTGACCACGTTCTTGCGCGCCTTGCGGTAGACGCCACGCGTGTCGACGACCAGCTTCGCGTGCTTCACGATGAGGTCGTAGTCGAAGGCGTCGTGGTTGGTGGCGAGCAACACCGCGTCGTAGCGCTTGAGCGCCGCCGGCGTGAGCTTGACGCTCTTCAGGTCGAAGTGCGCGCGCCGGATGTGCGGGAACGCCGGGATGTGCGGGTCGGAGTAGTCCACCTTCGCGCCCAGCTGCATGAGCTGGTCCATCAGCTCGACCGAGGGTGACTCGCGCAGGTCGTCCACGTTCTTCTTGTAGGCGATGCCCAGCACCAGGATGCGCGCGCCGCGCACCGGCGTGCCGCGCGCGTTCAGCGCCGTGGCCAGCTTCTGCACCACCCACTCCGGCATGCGGTGGTTGATCTCGCCGGCCAGCTCGATGAAGCGCGTGTGCACGCCGAACTCGCGCGCCTTCCAGGTGAGGTAGAACGGATCGATCGGGATGCAGTGGCCGCCCAGGCCGGGCCCGGGGTAGTAGGGCACGAAGCCGAACGGCTTGGTCGCGGCGGCGTCGATCACCTCGAACAGGTCGATGCCCATCTTGTCGCAGACGATCTTGAGCTCGTTGACCAGGCCGATGTTGACCGCGCGGTGGATGTTCTCGAGCAGCTTGGCCATCTCGGCCACGCGCGTGGACGACACCGGCACCACGCGCTCGACCGCCAGCGCGTACAGCGCCGCGCCGGCGGCGCGGCAGGCCGGCGTCACGCCACCCACCAGTTTGGGAATGTTATGCGTGTCGAACTTCGCGTTGCCGGGGTCCTGGCGCTCGGGCGAGAACACCAGGAACACGTCGCGGCCGATGACGAGGCCGCGCTTCTCGATGATCGGCTGGATCACTTCCTCGGTCGTGCCGGGCCAGGTCGTGCTCTCGAGCGACACCAGTTGCCCGCGCTTCAGGTACGGCGCGATGGCCTCGGCGGTGTTGATGACGTAGGAAAGATCCGGCTCGCGCGAGCGGTTCAGCGGCGTCGGTACGCAGATGATCAGCGCATCGCAGTCGGCGGCGCGGGCGGAGTCGCCGGTCGGCGCGAAGCCCCTGGCGCGGCCGCGGCGGATCGCCGCGTCGGGGATGTAGTTGATGTAGCTGCGGCCCCGGCCCAGCTTGTCGACCTTCTTCGCGTCGATGTCGAAGCCGATCACCTTGACGCCGGCCTCGGCAAAGCGCAGCGCCAGCGGTAATCCAACGTACCCGAGGCCCAGCACGCCGACGACGGCCTTGCGGCGCGCCAGCTTTGCGGCGAAGCTTGCGGCCAAGTCGTTCTTTTTCATAAGGTTGCAGGCTAGCATTATCGAACTGCGCGCCGCCGGCAGTGCCTGCGATGAGGGGAGACCGTTGCGCTACGACTATGTGATCGTTGGAGGAGGCTCGGCCGGTTGCGTGCTGGCCAACCGCCTGAGCGCGGACGGCCGCCACAGCGTGTGCCTGCTCGAGGCCGGCCCGCCGGATTCCAGCCCCTTCATCCGCATCCCGGGCGGCATCCTGCAGGCGATCCGCAGCAAGCGGCTCAACTGGCATTTCTGGACCGAGCCGCAGGCGCACCTGGACAACCGGCCGCGCTACTGGCCGCGCGGCCGCACGCTCGGCGGCTCGTCCTCGATCAACGCCATGTGCTACATCCGCGGACACGCCTCGGATTACGACGAGTGGGCGCGCCTGGGCAACCGCGGCTGGAGCTATCGCGAGCTGCTGCCGTACTTCCGCAAGGCCGAGAACTTCGAGCCGGGCGTGACCAACGATTTCCACGGCAAAGGTGGCCCGCTCAACGTCGCCGAGCCGCGCGACCCCAATCCGCTGAGCCACGCGTTCCTCGAGGCGGCGACGCAGGCCGGCCATCCGCGCACCGCCGACTTCAACGGCGCGCAGCAGGAGGGCGCGGCGCTGTACCACCTCATGCAGAAGGACGGCGAGCGCTGCAGCAATGCGCGCGCCTACCTGCGCGAGGCCGAGCCGCGCAAGAACCTCACCGTGATGACCGGCGTGCAGGTCACGCGCGTGCTGCTCGACGGCAAGCGCGCCGTCGGCGTGCGCCTGTTCGCATCGGGCCGCTACGTCGACGTGCTGTCCGCGCGCGAGGTGATCCTCACCGCCGGCGCCATCGGCTCGCCGCAGCTGCTGCTGCTGTCCGGCATCGGGCCGAAGGACCAGATCGTGCCGCACGGCATCGCGCACGCGGTCGAGCTGCCGGGCGTCGGCCGCAACCTGCAGGACCACCTCGACGTGATCGTCATGGTGCGCAACAAATCGCGCCTGTCGATCTCGTTCCACCCGCTGTCGCTGTGGCGCGGGCTGCGCGAGCTGTTGCGCTTCCTGTTCTTCAAGCGCGGCGACCTCACCAGCAACAGCGCCGAGGCCGGGCTGTTCTCGAGGTCGTCGCCGGCCGAGCCGATCCCGGACCTGCAGTTTCATTTCGTGATCGCCCCCAACACGCACCACGCGCAGGACCTCGGCGTGCTGTTCCGCGGCTACGCCTACAGCCTGCACGCCTGCGTGCTGCGCCCGAAGAGCCGCGGCACGCTCACGCTGCGCAGCGGCGACGCGCTGGCCCCGCCCGTGATCCAGCCGAACTACTGCAGCGACCCGGAGGACCTCGACAAGCTGGTGGCCGGGTTCAGGCAGGCCCGCGCGATCCTGGCCCAGCCGGCGTTCGAGCCGCACCGCGGGCCCGAGCTGGACCCCGGCGAGGCGGCCCAGAGCGATGCGGACATCCGCGCCTGGGTGCGCGCCAACGCCGAGACCATTTACCACCCGGTCGGCACCTGCAAGATGGGCGTGGACGACATGGCGGTGGTGGACCCGGAGCTGCGCGTGCGCGGGGTCAACGGCCTGCGCGTCGCCGACGCCTCGATCATGCCGACGCTGATCGGCGGCAACACCAACGCGCCGACCACGATGATCGCCGAGAAGGCCGCGTCGCTGCTGTTGCAGGAGGTCATGGCCCAGACCGTGATCGCCACCGCCGCATGAAGAACACGCTCCTGGTCCTTGCCGCCACTCTCGCCGGGTGCTGCTTCGTGCAGGAGCGCCCCGCATCGATCGAGGTGCGCGAAGTGGCGCGCGGCGGGTACTGCAACACGCCGGGCGAGGCGTCCCGCGCGCGGCTGCTGTCCGGCGCGAAGGCCGTGGCCCACTGGCAGGCTCTGCGCGGCGCGTCGCTGGGCGCCGACGCGCTGGCGCCCGATGCCACGTTCGTCATCGTCGAGCATGGCATGCGGTCCACCGGCGGCTACGGCCTGCTGGTGTCGCCGGCGGCCACGCTGCGCGGCGAAGTGGTCGTGCTGCGGGCGACGTTCTCCGGGCCGCCGCCCGGCGCGATGACGACGCAGGCGCTCTCCAGTCCATGCGTGCTGGTGCAGTTGCCCGGTGGCCGCTACACCGGCGTCGAGGTGCAGGACGCCGCCGGCACGCTGCGCGCCACCGGCAACTTCACCGAGGCGCCGGGGCAGGCCGTGCCGGAGGCGGTGCGGTGAGGGCCATGCTCGCGCTGCTGTGCGCGCTGGCGCTGCCCGCGGCCGCGCAGGCGCCGGCCGCAGCGGTGCCGGAAGGGCCGTCCCCATCCGAGGTGGTGGATGCGTTCCACAACGCGCTCAAGGCCGGCGACCGGCGCAAGGCGCTCGAGCAACTGACCGCGGACGTGCTGATCTTCGAGCAGGGGCGGCAGGAGCGCTCGCGCACCGAGTACGCGCGCAACCACCTGGCCGAGGACATCGCCTTTTCTTCGGCGACGACCCGCACGGTGTCGCGGCGCGCGGTGAAGCTCCAGGCCAACATCGCCTGGGTGACCTCGCTGAACCGCACGCGTGGCACCTTCAAGAACCGCGCGGTGGACTTCGCCAGCGACGAGACCATGATCCTGGCGCGTGTGGGCGGCAAGTGGCGCATCGCCCACATCCACTGGTCGTTCGACGACAAGGCCCTGCACTAGCCGGATGCTCACTTACCTGCCGGCCCCGCTGACGGGCGCCCTCATGTTGGTGGTGCTGGTCGTGCACACAGTGTTCTGGGCGGCCCTCGTCTACGTCGGCATCGTCCTCAAGCTGCTGGCGCCGCGCGGGCGCCTGCGCGACGACGCCTCGCGGCTGACTGCATGGCTGGCCCAGCAGTGGGCCGTGCTGAACACGGTCTGGGTGCGCGCGCTCCTCAGGATCGAGTGGACCATCCGCATCGACGCCGACTTGAGCCCGCAGGGCCGCTACCTGGTGTGCGCCAACCACCAGAGCTGGAACGACATCTTCGTGCTGATGCAGGCCTTCGGCCGCCGCGCGCCGTTCTTCAAGTTCTTCATCAAGCAGGAGCTGATCTGGGTGCCGGTGCTCGGCCTGTGCTGGTGGGGCCTGGATTACCCGTTCATGAAGCGCTACACGGCGGAGCAGGTCGCGAAGGACCCGTCGCTCAAGGGCAAGGACCTCGAGACCACGCGCAAGGCCTGCGAGCGCTACCGGAACCAGCCGGTGCTGATCCTGAATTTCCTGGAGGGCACGCGTTTCACGGCCGCCAAGCACGCGCGCCAGCAGTCGCCGTACGCGCACCTGCTCAAGCCGAAGTCCGGCGGCTTCGCCTTCACGCTGTCCGCGATGGGTTCGCAGCTCAACTCGCTGCTCGACGTGACCATCGTCTACCCGCAGGGCGCGCAGGGTTTCTGGGATTTCCTGTGTGGCAGGCTGCGGCGCGTGATCGTCGAGGTGAAACAGTTGCGCATCCCCGACGACCTGTTCGCGGGCGACTACGAGAACGATCCCGTGTTCCGCAAGCGCTTCCAGGACTGGGTCGGCGGGCTGTGGGCCGCCAAGGACCGCCGCATCGGCGAGTTGAAAAAGGGGACGCAACCCTTTTTCGGACCGGCCTGACAAAAAGGGTTGCGTCCCCTTTTTCAGCTGCCGCCGTGGGTGATGGCGACGAAGCGGTCGATGTTCTTCAGCATCAGGTCGAGCAGCGACGGGTCGAAGGCCTTGCCGCGCTCCTTCTCCAGTTGCGTGATGACGGTGGCCAGCGGCGGCACGCGCGCGCCGCGCGGGTGCAGCAGTTCGTCGAAGCCGTTGGCGAGCCCGGCCAGCCGCGCATACAGGTGGATCTGCTCGCCGCGCAGGCCGTTCGGGTAGCCGGCGCCGTCCCAGCGCTCGTGGTGCTGGCCGGCGATCAGGCCGGCGACCTGCAGCATGTCGCTTTCCTGGCCGCGCAGCAGGTCCTGGCCCCAGCGCGCGTGCGTCTCCATCAGCGCCTGCTCGTCGTCGTCCAGCTCGCCGGGCTTGTTGAGGATGGTCTCGGGGATCGCGATCTCGCCGACGTCGTGCAGCGTGGCCGCCAGCGGCAGCCACTCGAGCACCGACTCCGGCAAGCCGTGCAGCTCGCCGAGCAGGCGCACCAGGCGGGCCACGCGCTGGCCGTGGCCGGCGCCGGCGCGCGAGCGCTGTTCGATCGCCGTGCTGAGCAGCAGGATCAGGCTGCGCTGCGAATCCTTCAGCGCGCGCGTCAGCCGCAGGTTCTCGAAGCCCGCCGACACCGCGCGCCCGAACAGGCCGATGTGGGTGGTATCCGCCGGCCGCACCTCGCGCTCGCCGGACACGTACAGCACCAGGTGCACGTTGTTGCTGGTGACCAGCGTGGTGAGGAAGGTGGTCGCGCCGTACTCGGTGGCGCGGTCGCGCAGCGCCGCCTCGAACTGCGCGTTCAGCTCCGGCGTCACCACTTCGTCCAGCGCCAGGCCCGCGGCCGGCGCGTAGCTCCCGGTGCCGGCCAGCACGCGGCAGCCGCGGCCCTGCATGCGCGCCGCCATCAGCGCGTCGGCCGGGGCCGGCTCGCCGTAGAGCAGGGCGCACAGCTGCTGCAGCGTGCGGCGCGCGAAATCCTCCTCGTTGCGCTGCGCCTGCAGCTCGGTCGAGGCGCCGATCACCTGCTCGAGGCTGTGCTTGTGGTCGTGGAGGTCGGCCAGCTCGCGGTACTGCGACAGGCCGTGGTGCACGATGGTGTGCAGGCGTCGCGCGGTAATCTCGGTTTTTTCCCGGTAATCGCTGATGTCGTAATGCTTCACGACCAGCTCTTCCGGGGCCTGGCCCGGCTGGCCGGTGCGGACGACGATGCGCGTCAGGTTGTTCTTGAGCTGGTGGCGGATGGTCAGCACCGCATCGAGGCCGGCGTGCTCGGTCTCCATGACCACGTCCATCAGCACCAGCGCGGTGTCCGGGTGCTCGCGCATGCGGGTGACGGCCTCGGCGCCACTGCGGGCGTGCAGCAGCGCCACCGACTTGCCGTAATGCGTGAAGCCGGTCAGCGCGAGCCGGGTGACCTTGTGGATTTCCTCGTCGTCGTCGGCGACCAGCACCTTCCACGCCGCCAAGCCGGCGGCGCCGTGTCGCGGTTCGTCGACGAACGCAATCCCTTCCTGGGCGCTTGAATCCCTGGTCATTTTCCCTGTTCCAGCACGCGCGCCCCCCTTGTTCTCACTGTGAGTGGGTGCGCAAACCGCGCCATTAGACTTTGGTCGATTCGGGGCCGCAAGGGCTGTCGTTCATATTCCCCAGTCGCCCGAGATCGGCCAGCAGCGGCGCCAGGTCGGCGCGCAACGCGCCGATGCGCTCCTGCCACGCGGCCGCGGCGCCGAGCAGGCCCTCGGGACGGCGCAGGCGCCTCGCCGTGCGCTGGATGGCGAGGTCCATGCCGGCGGCGGTCGCGTACGACTGCAGCAGCGCGCTGAAACGCGCGGGATCGGGCACCGTATCGCCGGCGTGCTCGAACCACTGGCGGCCTTCGGCCACTTCGCGACCCGCGCGATCGGAGAATTGCGCCAGCGGCTGCGTGGCGTATGTCGCCCAGTCGCCGGCCAGCACGTGGTCGAACAGCAGGTCGAGCAGGATTCCGGAGTAGCGCCGCGCGCCTTGCGCGAAGCCGGTGCGCGCGGCGACGACCCGCGGGTGACGGTCGGTGTGCGCGTCCACCTGGCGATGCAGCATCACGGAGCGCGCCAGCGGCCCCGGCATCGCCGGCGGCAGCGGGCCGCGCAGCACGTCGCCGAGGATCGCGCCGGCGAGCGGCAGGCCCGCGCGGTCGGTCAACCAGAGGTGAGCGAGAAAATTCACGCCCCAGCATACGCCGGGGTTCGCGTAGGAGCGCCTTCAGGCGCGACTCAGGAGCGCGACATTCCAGCAGTGACCACGAAGCGCATGGCGTCCTCGAGGCTCATGTCGAGCGGCGTGAGCCAGTCGCGCGGCACGAACACGGTGTAGCCGCCGATGGTGTAGCTCATCGGCATATAGACGGCGACCTGGCCGGCGCCCGGCGCGACGGGCAGGCCGGCGAAATCCTCGATCGTGACGAAACCGATCAGGCTGGCTTCG
>JANNLM010000085.1:0-10024 GCA_031396825.1 Gammaproteobacteria bacterium
GCCGCGCATGTACCAGCTGGCGAACAGGTGGATGAAGAACCCGACGCCGGTGATGACGCCGAGCATGGTCAGCGACAGCGCGTCGAGGCGCAGCGCGAACTGCGGGGCGAAGCCGTCCACGTTCATCCACGTCCACAGCAGTTGCACGTGCGCGTGGTCGGGCGGCGGGCTTTGCAGGAATGCGATGCCGAGCACCAGCGTGGTCAGCGCTGCCAGGCCGATCGAGCCGACGCCGACCACGGCAGCGGGCGTCTCGGACAGCCGCCCGCGCGCGAAGGCGAGGATCACGAAGCCCGCGATCGGGAACGCGAAGGTCAGGAACAGCAGGTCGAACACGCTTGAAAAGAAGGGCTCGTTGATGGCCATCGGGTTAACCCTTCATTCCCGAGAGGCCATCGGTGTCGAGCGACACGTAGCGGCGGTAGACCTGGATGACCAACGCGAGGCCGACGGCGGCCTCCGAGGCGGCGAGGGTGACGATCAGCACGAACATGACCTGGCCGTCCGGCTGGGCCCAGCGGCTGCCGGCGGCGATGAAGGCCAGCGCGGCGGCGTTGAGCATGACTTCGAGCGACATCAGCACGAACAGGACGTTGCGGCGCATGAGCAGGCCCCAGAGGCCCAGCGCAAACAGCACGCTGGCCACCATCAGGCCTGCTTCCATCGTCACCGTTGGCATGGGGTTCTTGTCGTTCCCTTATTCGTTGCGGCCGAGGTGATAGGCGGCGACCAGCGCGCCGAGCAGCAGCATCGAGGCCAGCTCGACCGCGAGCAGGTAGGGCCCGTACAGCGCGATGCCGACCTGCTTGGCCGTGACTTCGATGCCGGCGGGGTTCAGCGCGCCGCCGGCGGCCATCGTGCCCTGGTGCATCAGCGCGATGACTTCGGCCAGCAGCACCGCGGCGAGGATGCCGGGGCCGATCCACGCGCGCAGCGTGAGCAGCTTGCTCTCCTGCGCGACCGTCTCTTCGCCCAGGTTCAGCATCATCACCACGAACACGAACAGCACCATGATGGCGCCGGCGTAGACGATGACTTCGAGCAGCGCGGCGAACGGCGCGCCGAGCAGGAAGAAGATCACCGCGACCGCAAGCAGCGAGACGATCAGGTACAGCAGCGCGTGCACCGGGTTGCGCCCGGTGACGGTGAAGGCCGTCGCCAGGATGGCGACCGCCGAGGTGAGCCAGAAGACGAGCGCGGCGCTCATGGCATCAGGCTCTTGACGTCGACGGGTGGTTCCTCGTTCTTCGCCTCGCCCTTGTCCTTGCCTTTGATCGCGAGGCCGGCGACGCGGTAGAAGTTGTAGCCGGGCTGCTTGCCGACGCCCTGGATCAGCAGGTGTTCCTTCTCGTAGACCATGTTCTGGCGGTCGTACTCGGCCATCTCGTAGTCCGGCGTGAGCTGGATGGCGTAGGTCGGGCAGGCCTCTTCGCACAGGCCGCAGTAGATGCAGCGGCTGAAGTTGATGCGGAACCACTCGGGGTACCAGCGGCCGTCCTCTTTCTCGCCTTTCTGCAGCGAGATGCAGCCGACCGGGCAGGCCACCGCGCACAGGTTGCACGCCACGCAGCGCTCTTCGCCGTCGGGATCGCGCGTCAGCACGATGCGGCCGCGGTAGCGCGGCGGCAGGTAGGGCTTCTGCTCGGGGTACTGGATCGTGGCCCGCTTGTAGAAGGTGCGCTTCACCAGGTACCACAGGCTGACCAGCTGGCTCCACGTGCCGACGACGTGGAACTTGATGCCCTCCCACGCCTTAGCCATGGGTCTTCTCCACGACGAAGTAGCCGGTCACCAGGATGTTCACGATCGTGATCGGCAGCAGCACCTTCCAGCCGAAGGCCATCAACTGGTCGTAGCGCGGGCGCGGAATGGCCGCGCGCAGCAGGATGAAGAACAGGATGAAGGTGAAGGTCTTGGCGAAGAACCACATCAGCGGCTGCACCGCCTGCAGCCACGATGGCCCGAAGGTCGGGCCGTCCCAGCCGCCGAAGAACAGCACGGTGAGCATCGACGAGACCAGCACCACGGCCACGTATTCGCCGACGAAGAACATGCCGAACTTCATGCCGGAATACTCGGTGTGGAATCCGGCGGTCAGCTCGTGCTCGGCCTCGGGCATGTCCAGCGGCAGGCGGTGGGTTTCGGCGAGGCCCGCGATCAGGAAGGTCACGAAACCGAGGAACTGGGGGAAGATGTACCAGTTCGTGAAGCCTTTCTGCGCGTTGACGATGTCGGTCAGGTTGAAGCTGCCGGCCTGCACGACCACGCCCATCAGCGCCAGGCCCATGAACACTTCATAGGTGATGGTCTGCGCCGAGGCGCGCATGGTGCCGAGCAGGGCGTACTTGTTGTTCGAGGCCCAGCCACCGAGCATCACGCTGTAGACCGCGAGCGAGGTCATGGCGAGGAAGAACAGCAGGCCGACGTTCCAGTCGCCGGCAACGGTGATGCCGGGCGCGATGGGCACGACGGCGAAGGCCATCAGGATGGTCGCCATGACGATCGCCGGCGCGATCACGAACACCGGCTTGTCGACGAAGGGCGGCACCCAGTCGTCCTTGAAGAAGATCTTGATCATGTCGGCCACGACCTGGCCGAGGCCCCAGAAGTGGAAGCCGAACAGGCCGACGCGGTTCGGGCCGTAGCGGTCCTGCCACACCGCCAGCCCGCGGCGCTCGACCCAGATCAGCAACGCCGCCAGCCCCACCACGGCGAGCAGGATGATCACGACGATCAGCGGCTGCGGCAGGGGGAAGATCGTCAAGGCTTGGCCCCGAAGCTCGCCGTGGCGCCCGGCGTCACTGCCGGCACGCCTTTGAGCCCCACCGTCACGCCGACGCAGCCAGGCGCGAGGTCGGCGCGCACCGCGACGGGCAGCGACGCGGTGGAGCCGTTGAGCTTTGCGCTGGTGGTCGCGCCGTGCTTGAGCTTGTGCTGCTCGGCGGTGGCTGGATTGACCGCGAGCGTCGCGGCCGGGATGCGGCTGGCCATGGCCGGCGCCAGCGCCGACAGTTCCTCGGAGCCGAACAGCGCGTGCAGCGGAACCACTTCGAGCGCGCTCGACGCCGCCGGCGGATTGAACCACGCCGGACGGGCCGCGGCATCGGGCTTGAACAGCAGCACGCCCGGATCGCCGCCCTTGAGGTGGCCGCCGATCTCGGACTGGAACTTGTTGATCGCCTGCGGCGAGTTCCACTGCGGATACCAGACCATCGGGATCAGCGCCGCCGGCTCGGGTCCGAGGCCGGTTGCGCCTTCCATGCTGAAGGCCAGCGGCGAGTCGGCGTCCTGCGCCGGACGCGGCTCGTGTACGTCCTTCTTGGCATTCATCGCGGTGCGGCCGCTGTAGCGATGCGGCATGCGCGGGATCTTCGCGCCCGCGATGCGGAACTTGGCGCTCGGCGCGGCGTTCTCGATGCCGTGCAGGCCCGGAAGTTTGGCGCACGCGGCGGTCAGCGCGTCGAGGTCGTCGCCCAGGCCGTTGATGCCCGCGGCGGCGGCGACTTGTTGCAGCCAGCGCCATGACTCGCGGATGCCCTCGGCCGGGAACACCTGGAAGGAGCGCTGCGCGCGGCCCTCGTTGTTGACCAGCGTGCCGTCGGTCTCGGCGAACGAGCCGGCCGGCAGCACCACCGAGGCGCGCGCGACGGTCGGCGTGGCAATGCAGTCCAGCACCACGACGTTGCGCACCTTGGCCAGCGCGGCGTCGAGGCGGCTCGACGACACGCGGCGGTACAGGTCGTTCTCGGTGACGATCAGCGTCGCGACCGCGCCGGACTCCATCTGCTTGAGCGCCGCCTCGAGCGGCTCGCCGGCCAGCAGGCCTGCGCCGACGCTGTTGGCCTCGGCAAACACCAGGCTGATCGACGGCTTGCGGTTGAGCCGCGCCAGCGCGCCGACGATGTTCGCGGCCGCCTGCAGCACGGCGACCGAGCCGCAGCCGGTGCCGGAGACGATGAGCGGACGTTCGGCCGCGAGCAGGGCCTTGGCCATCTTCGCCGCCAGCGCGGTCTCGGCGGCGTCGATGCCCGCCACGATCGGCGCGCTGCCCTCGAGGGCGTGCGCGATGGCCATGCCCAGGCGCGCGGCGCCGTTGGGCGTGGCGCGGTGGCTGATCTCGGCGATCTCGTCGAGGCCGGTGGCCGCGGCGGTGACGTTGAACAGCGGGCTCTTCAGGTCCTGCGCGATGGTGCGGACCGAGGCGTCCTGCCACAGCGGGATGTGCGCGGTGGCCGCGGCCTTGTAACCGGCCTGGCGCGTGGCCTGGCGCAGCGCGAGCGCCAGGCGCGCGCCGGTGGCGAGCACGTCCTCGCCGAGCACCAGCACGGCGTCGGCGTCCTCGGCCTGCTTGATCGTGGCGATGTGGGCCGGGCCGCGCTTGAGGATCTCGAGGGCCTGCGTGGTGACCACGGCGTCGCCGCTGGCCTGGCCGTTATGGAAGTTGCCCTCACCGACCAGCGCGCGCAGCGCGAAGTTGGCTTCCAGCGTGGCGCGCGGCGAGCCGATGCCGATGACCTTGCCGGCCTTCACCAGCTGCGCGACGTGCGCGATCGCCGCGTCGGCGTCGGCGGCCGAACCGGCCACGCGGGCCTGGCGCGGGCGGTCCTCGCGGTTGACGAAGCCGTAGCCGAAGCGGCCGCGGTCGCAGATGAAGTAGCCGTTGACCTCGCCGTGGTAGCGGTTCTCGACGCGCTTCAACTTGCCGTAGCGCTCGCCCGGCGAGAGGTTGCAGCCGATGGAGCAGTGCGTGCACACGCTGGGCGCGGTCTGCAGGTCCCACTTGCGCGTGTAGCTCTCGCCGTAGGGCTTGTCGGTAAAAACACCCGTTGGGCAGACCTCGACCAGATTTCCCGAGAATGGGGATTCAAGCGTCCCGTTCTCTGCGCGCCCGAAATACACGTTGGCGCCGCTGCCGTAGACGTCGAGGTCCTTGCCGCCTGCGTAGTCGCGGTAGTAGCGCACGCAGCGGTAGCAGGCGATGCAGCGGTTCATCTCGTGGCCGATGAACGGCCCGAGGTCCTGGTTCTGGTGCGTGCGCTTGGTGTGGCGGTAGCGCCGGTAGTTGTGGCCGGTCATCACCGTCATGTCCTGCAGGTGGCAGTGGCCGCCTTCCTCGCACACCGGGCAGTCGTGCGGGTGGTTGGTCATCAGGTACTCCACCACCGCGCTGCGCATGTCGCGCGCCTCGGGATGCTCGATCGAGAAGCGCGCGCCGTCGGCGCACGGCGTCATGCACGACATCACCACGCGGCCCTGCGTGTCGTTCTCGTCCTTGTACTGGATCACCGCGCACTGGCGGCAGGCGCCGACCGAGCCGAGCGCCGGGTGCCAGCAGAAGTAGGGCAGGTTGAGGCCGGCGCCGAGCGCGGCCTGCAGCACGTTGGTGGAGGCGTCCACCTCGTGCGAGCGGCCGTCGACGATGATCCGGGCCTTCTTCTTGTCGGTCACGTCATGCCGCCTTGGTGGCTGCGCCGCGCGCAATCGCGGCTTCGAAGTCGGCGCGGAAATACTTGAGCGCGCTCTGCAGCGGCTCGACCGCGCCCGGCGCGTGCGCGCAGAAAGTGCGACCCGGCCCCAGCAGGCGGCAGTGGCGCGCCAGCAACTCGAGGTCGCCGGGCTTGCCGCGGCCTTCCTCGAGGGCGATCAGCAGCTTTTCAATCCACGGCAGGCCGTCGCGGCACGGCGTGCAGAAGCCGCACGACTCCTGCGCGAAGAAGTGCTCGAGGTTGCGCACCGTGCTGATGACGCTGATCTGGTCGTCGAGCACGATCATCTGGCCGGTGCCCATGCGTGAGCCGGCCTTGGCGATGGAATCGAAGTCCATCGGCAGGTCGAGGTGGTCGGCGGTGAGGAAGTCGGTCGAGGCGCCGCCCGGCAGCCAGCCGCGCAACTTGTAGCCCTCGCGCATGCCGCCGCCGTGCTGCTCGACCAGCTCGCGCGCGGTCGTACCCATCGGCAGTTCCCAGGTGCCCGGCTTCTTCACCCGGCCCGAGGCGCCGTACAGCTTGGTGCCGCCGTCCTTGCTCTTCGAGATGGAGCGGAACCACTGCGCGCCGTGCTCGATGATGTGCGGCACGTTGCAGATGGTCTCGATGTTGTTGACCACCGTCGGCTTGCCGAACAGCCCGCTGATGGCGGGGAAGGGCGGCTTGGCGCGCGGAATCGCGCGGCGGCCTTCCAGCGAGCTGATCAGCGCGGTTTCCTCGCCGCAGATGTAGCGGCCGGCGCTGGTGTGCAGGTACAGGTCGTAGTTGTAGCCGGTGCCGAGGATGTTCTGGCCCAGGTAACCCTTCTCGTAGGCTTCCTTGATGGCCTTCTGCAGGCGCTCGGCGGCGAGGAAGTACTCGCTGCGCAGGAACACGTAGCCGATGTCGGCCTGGATGGCGTAACCACCCAGCAGCATGCCCTCGATGAACGAGTGCGGGTCGCCTTCGAGCAGCAGGCGGTCCTTGAACGTGCCCGGTTCCATCTCGTCGCCGTTGGCGACGAAATACTTGTGCGCGATGCCGTTGTCGCCGGCCTTGCCCGGAGGCACCAGGCCCCACTTGACGCCGGTCGGGAAGCCCGCGCCGCCGCGGCCGCGCAGGTTGGCTTCCTTGATGGTGTTCGTCACTTCCAGCGGCGCCATCTGCTTGAGCGCCTTGCGCGCGGCGTGGTACCCGCCGCGCTTCTCGAACTCGGTGACGCCGAACGGCTCGCGGCCCTCTTCGATGTTCCGGGTCAGCGGCTTGGTCGGCGGCGCGGCGGGATTGTGGGTCGTCATTATTTGTACCCGTCCAGCAGCTCACCGAGCGACTGCTCGTTGAGGTCCTCGAGGTTGCGGTGCAGGTCCTTGTCCACCAGCATCGCCGGCGCCCGGTCGCAGGTGCCCAAGCACACGATCGGCAGCAGCGTGAAGCGCTGGTCGGCGGTGGTCTGGCCCATCTTCACGCCGAGCTTGTTCTCGAGCTTCGCGCGCAGGCCGTCGGCGCCCATGATGTGGCACGACACCGAGTCGCACTGGAAGATCACGTGGCGGCCCACCGGCCGGCGGAAGATCAGGTTGTAGAAGGTCGCCACCGCGTCCACGTCGGCGGCCGAAGTCTTGAGCACCGCGGCGATGTCCTTCACCGCCTCATCCGACACCCAGCCGCGGTGCTTCTGCACGATCTTGAGCGCCTCGATCGTGGCAGCCGAAGCCTGCTCGTAGTGAGTCAGCTCGTGCTCGATCTCTTTCACCTCGGCAGCGCTCAGCATGGAATCACCAAGAAAAAGGGGACGCAACCCTTTTTCGGGAAATCGCGGAAAAAGGGTTGCGTCCCCTTTTTCATCTGTCGACATCCGCCATGACGAAGTCGATCGAGGCGATGTACGCGATCAGGTCGGGCACCATCTGGCCCTTGATCACCGGCGGGATCATCTGCAGGTGCGGGAAGCTGGGCGTGCGGATGCGCGTGCGGTAGCTCATGGTGCTGCCGTCGGACACCAGGTAATACGCGTTGAGGCCCTTGGTCGCCTCGATGGTCATGGCGCACTCGCCGGGCGGGATCACCGGGCCCCACGACACGTTGAGGAAGTGGTGGATCAAGGTCTCGATGTCCTGCATCGTGTGGTCCTTGATCGGCGGCGTGGTCAGCGGGTGGCGCGCCTTGTAATCGCCGGACGGCATGTGGTTCAGGCACTGCTCGATGATGCGCAGCGACTGCTTGATTTCCTCGATGCGGACGATGGCGCGGTCGTAGACGTCGCCGTTCTTGCCGGTCGGGATCTCGAAATCGAAGTTCTCGTAGCCCGAGTAGGGCCGCGCCTTGCGGTAGTCGAACGGCAGGCCGGTGGCGCGCAGGCCGGCGCCGGTCACTCCCCACTCGATGGCTTCGTCGGTGGTGTACGCGCCGACGTGCTGCGAGCGCTTGATCAGGATCGAGTTCTTCATCGCGATCTTGAAGTAGTCGTCGAGGCGCTTGGGCATGAAGTCGAGGAACTCGCGCACCAGGCGGTCCCAGCCGGTCGGCAGGTCGGCCGCGACGCCGCCGATGCGGAACCACGCCGGGTGCATGCGAAAGCCGGTGATCGCCTCGACCACGTCGTAGGCCTTCTGCCGGTCCACGAACATGTAGAACACCGGTGACATGCTGCCGACGTCCTGCACGTAGGTTCCGTAGAACAGCAGGTGCGACATGATGCGGAAGAACTCGCACAGCATCACGCGGATGGTCTGCGCGCGCGCCGGCACCTCGATGCCGGCCATTTTCTCGATCGCCATCAGGTAGGGCAGGTTGTTCATCACCCCGCCGAGGTAGTCGATGCGGTCCGTATACGGAATGTAGGTGTGCCAGCTCTGCCGCTCGCCCATCTTCTCGGCGCCGCGGTGGTGATAACCGATGTCCGGCACGGAGTGGATGATCTCCTCGCCGTCGAGCTGCAGCATGATGCGGAACACGCCGTGCACGCTCGGGTGGTTCGGCCCGAGGTTGAGCAGCATGTAGTCGTGGTCGCGGCCGTGGGTCTGGAAACCCCACTCCTCGGGATTGATCTTGAGGTCTTCCTGCAGCCGGTCGGCCTCGAGCTCGCTCATGTGGAAGCGCTCGAACTCGGTGCCGCGCGCCGGATGGTCCTTGCGCAGCGGATGGCCGACCCAGCTGCGCGGCATCATGATGCGGCTCAGGTTCGGGTGGCCGTCGAACTTGATGCCGAACAGGTCCCACACCTCGCGCTCGTACCAGTTGGCGTTGAGCCAGACGTCGCAGATGCTTGGCAGCGAGGGGAATTCGCCCTTGAGCGCGACCTTCACGCGGAAATCGCTGTTCCGCTCGAGCGACATCAGGTGGTAGACCACGGTGAAGTCGGACTCGGGCTGGCCCTGGCGGTTGACGCGCAGGCGCTCGTCGATCGCGGTCAGGTCGAACAGCATGCGGTACGGCCGCGGCGCCTCGTGCTTGAGCCAGCGCAGCACGTCCTTCAGGCGGCCGGCCTGCACCCACACGGTCGGGATGCCGTCGGCCGACTCCTGGTAGGAGTAGCCGAACTCCGGGAACTTGGACGAAAACTCCAGGCGGATGTCGCCCGATTTCGTGGCAGCCCGCGCGGCCGAGGCGGTGGACATGTCAGACCGAGTCGGGCGTGCGCAGCGTGGTCACGGCCATGCGCTCGGCCTGCTTGGCGTCGCGCATGGACAGCTTGGGCGCCTTCACCACGCCCTGCGGCCCGACCACCCAGGACAGCGGCCGCTGCTCCTTGCCGATGGAGTTCTGCAGCAGGATCAGCGCTTCGAGGAAGGCCTCCGGGCGCGGCGGGCAGCCGGAGATGTAGACGTCCACCGGCAGGAACTTGTCGCAGCCCTGCACCACGCTATAGATGTCGTACATGCCGCCCGAGTTGGCGCAGGCGCCCATCGAGATGACCCACTTGGGCTCGAGCATCTGCTCGTAGCAGCGCTTGATCACCGGCGCCATCTTCAGGAACGGCGTGCCGGAGATCACGATGACGTCGGCCTGGCGCGGCGAGGCGCGGATGACCTCGGAGCCGAAGCGGGCGAGGTCGTGCGGGCTGGTAAAGGCGGTGGCCATCTCCACGTAGCAGCACGACAGGCCGAAGTTGTACGGCCACAGCGAATTCTTGCGGCCCCACTGGATCAGGTCGTTGAGCTTGCCGAAGGCGACCGAGCGCTTGACCTGCTCGTCCATCGAAGGCGCCGCGCCGGGGCCTTCGTAGCGCTTCAGGATCTTTTCCTTGAGGGGGTCGGTCATTTGGCCCTGCGCCGTGCGGCCGAGGCCGGGTTGATGTGGGTTTCGTCGTCGGCGCCCACCCGCGGCGCGGGCAGCACCCGCGGCTTGGGCGCCCACTCGAGCGCGCCCACGCGCCAGAGGTAGGCGAGGCCGGCGACCAGGATGAGCAGGAACACCACCATTTCGATGTAGCCCGGCCAGCCGGATTCGCGCGCCGAGACCGCCCAGGCGTACACGAACACCGCTTCGAGGTCGAAGATCACGAAGAACATGGCCATCAGGTAGAACTTGGCCGAAAAGCGATAGCGCGCGAAGCCGAC
>JANNLM010000088.1:0-9462 GCA_031396825.1 Gammaproteobacteria bacterium
GCGCTGTGGGGCCCGGCGCACGGCGGCGCCAACGAGGCGGTGCTGCGCATGCTCGACACGATCGGCGACGTCAAGAACGTGGCCCCCTACATGGCCAAGGTGAAGGACAAGGCCTCTGGCGTGCGCCTGATGGGCTTCGGCCACCGCGTCTACAAGAACTTCGACCCGCGCGCGACCATCATCCGCGAGCAGTGCCACAAGGTGCTCAAGCACCTCGGCAAGGAAAACGACCCGCAGATGGAGCTGGCGCTCGAGCTCGAGCGCATCGCGCTGTCGGACCCGTACTTCAAGGACCGCAAGCTCTACCCGAACGTCGATTTCTACTCGGGCATCATCTACAAGGCCCTCGGCATCCCGGTGAACATGTTCACGCCGATGTTCGCGATCGCGCGCACCGTCGGCTGGTGTGCGCATTGGATCGAGATGACCGCGGACCCGGGCAACCGCATCGGCCGCCCGCGCCAGGTCTACACCGGCGCCACCACGCGCGACTACGCGCCGATCTCGAAACGCAAATAACGCCGGCGTCACCGGCATCTAGGAGAGGAATCATGGGATCGATCCAGGGCCGCCTGGCCCCCCTGGCCGTGCTGCTGGCCTTTGCGCCGCTGGGCGCGGCGGCCGTAACGCCGGACCTGAAGGCCGGCGACCGCGAGCTGGAACTTGACGCGAGCTACACCGACAGCTCTTCCGACGGCGGCTTCGATACCACCGTGCTCAGCCTCGGGCTGCGTCACGGGTGGTTCCTGACCCCCGAGCACGAGCCGGGACTGATCGTCGGCCTGGTCGATGCGGATGCCGGCGGTATCTCGACCCGGTTCGGGACTGCCGGCGGTTTCTACGACTTCAACTTCCCGGCGTCGGACAGCATCGTGCCCGTGGTCGGCGCCGCAGCGCAGTTCGCATTCGGCGACGCCAGCGGCACCGTGATGGAAGTCAGCGGCGGCATCCGCGTGTTCGGCAGCGAAAGCGTGTCGGTCAACACGCGCGCGTTCTACGAGATCGCGGAAGACGACGGCTTCGAGACCAAGACCTTCGGCCTGCGCCTCGGCCTGTCCTGGATCATCCGCTGAGGCTCGCGCCGCGCACGCGGCCGGAGCAAGATGGCGCGATGAGACACGCGCCATGAACGATCTCGCCCCTCCTCCTGCGGCGGCCGACGCGGCCGCCCAAGCGACCCTCGCGCTGCGTTACGACATCGCCGCGTGGGCGCTGATGGGCGTCGCGCTGGTGTTCGCGCTGCAGGCGCACTTGCTGCCGGCCCTGTTCGCCGGCCTGCTGATGCACGAGCTGGTGCACATCCTCACGCCGCAGCTGCGCTCGCGGCACGTCGGCGAGGAAGTGGCGAAGGCCGCCGCGGTCGCCGTGCTGAGCCTGATCATCCTCGTGCTCGGCTGGCTGGCCGTGTCGGGCCTGCTGGTGTCGTTGCGCAACGGCTACAACTCGCTGCCCGAACTGCTGCAGCGCATGGCCGAGATCATCGAAGCCAAGCGCGACAGCTGGCCGCAATGGCTGGTGACGTCGTTGCCGGCCGACGCCGAGGCGCTGCAGGCCGCGGTGACCGAATGGCTGCGCGGCAACGCGCGCGGGCTGCAGGTGTTCGGCGCCGGCGCCGGGCGCGCCCTGACCTACATCCTGTTCGGCCTGATCATCGGCGCGTTCGTCGCGCTGCGCCGCGGGCGCGCGCAGAACGAGCTGCCGGGCCTGGCGCGCTCGATGGCCGAGCGCGTCACGCGCCTGGGCCAGTCGTTCCGCCGGGTGGTGTTCGCGCAGGTGCGCATCTCGGCGGTCAACACGGTGCTGACCTGGATCTACCTCGGCGTGGCGCTGCCGGTGTTCGGCATCGAGCTGCCGCTGACCAAGACGCTGGTCGCGATCACGTTCCTGTGCGGCCTGCTGCCGGTGCTCGGCAACATCATCTCGAACACCGTCATCACGATCGTCAGCATGAGCCACTCGTGGGAGCTCGCCGCGGTGTCGCTCGGTTACCTGGTCGTGATCCACAAGCTCGAGTACTTCCTCAACGCGCGCATCATCGGCGGCCAGATCCAGGCGCGCGCGTGGGAGATGCTGATCGCGATGGTGGCGATGGAGGCGGTGTTCGGCATCCCCGGCCTGGTCGCCGCGCCGGTGTACTACGCCTACGTCAAGAGCGAGTTGTCGGCGCGCCGGCTGATCTAGCCGGCCAGGACTTCCGGCGTTTCCGCGGCGAGCTGCTCCACCGCCGCCAGTTCCAGGCGCTTCATCGGCTGGCCATCGGTGGGCGACAGCGGCGCCTCGCGCTGCCCGCGCTCGGGGAACACCGCGACGTCCACGCCGACGTCGGCGGCCATGAACGTGAGCACCGGCACGTCGAGCGATTCGCCGCTGGAGAGACGGTAGCGGCGCTCGCTGACTTCGAAGGGCAGGCCCCCGTCCGCCAGCAGCATGTCGATCTGCTCGGGCTTGTCGGCGAAGCAGTGCAGCTGCACCTTGTGCGCGTCGGTGGTGGCGCCGCTCGCGACCGCGCCCACCAGGCGCGGCTGGTATTCGGCCAGAAGGCGCATGGCCTGCGCCGCGGTGCGCCGCAGGTGCGTCAGGCGCGAGGCGTAGGCGCGGCCGCCGAACAGTCGCTGGTACTGGATGACGGCGTCCTGGATGTCGGCGTTGCTGGGCAGCGGAGTGCCGAACCCGAGGCCGAGGCGCTCGATCGCTTTCTGTTTGGCGAGCCGGTAGTCGGCGAGGCCGTCCTCACAGATGATGCGCGCCGCTTCCTGCACCACGCGGCTACTCTGAGCACCCAAGGCACGCTTGCCCATTGGTTTACCGGCGGGTGGTTTGTCTGAATCTAGCGAAGCCCGCTGGAAAAAACCACCGGCGCGTCAGTAGAGGTCTTCGACCTTGCCGGGTTCCGGCTCGCCTTCGACGTGCTCCGGCGCGTCATCGGGGGTCGGCACCAGCTCCGCCGGCACCAGTTCGAAGATCGCTTCCGGCGCGCCGGCGGCGGCGAGCTTGCCGGTTTCAGGGTCCACGCGCACGGTCACCAGGCCCGGCGGGCGTTCCGGCCAGTCCTCCCTGACGTCCTTCAGCGCGACTCTCATGAAGTCCATCCACATCGGCAGCGCGGCGCGGCCGCCGACTTCGCCGCGACCCAGCGGCGTCGGCTGGTCGAAGCCGACCCAGGCGATGGCGACCATGTGCGAGTTGAAGCCGTTGAACCAGGCATCCGCCTCGTCATTGGTCGTGCCGGTCTTGCCCGCCAGGTCGCCGCGCCCGAGCTCCGTCGCCTTGGCACCGGTGCCGCGGGTGACCACGTCGCGCAGCATGTCGCGCATCAGGTAGGCCAGCCGCGGCTCCAACACGCGCGGCGCCAGCGGCGTGCCGTCCGGCAAGGTGGCGAGCTCGGCCGGCGCCGGCAGCGGGGCCGGCGTGGGCGGCGGCACCTGGATCTGCCCGGCCGCCTCGATCTTGGCCTCGGCGCACTCCGCGCAGGCCACCGGCGGCACGGCCTTGAACAGCACGGTGCCGTCGCCGCGGACGACCTCGAGGATGAAGTGCGGATCCACCAGGAAGCCGCCGTTGGCGAACACGGCGTAAGCGCGCGCGATCTCCAGCGGGGTGAACGTGGCGCTGCCGAGCGCGAGGGTCAGGTCGTTGGGCATGCGCTCGCCGGCGAGCCCGAACTGCGCGATGTAGTTGCGCGCGTACGGGATGCCGAGCGCCTGCAGCAGGCGGATCGAGACCAGGTTGCGCGACTGCACCAGCGCCTCGCGCAGCCGCGTCGGCCCGTAGAACTTGCCGGTGTAGTTCTCGGGGCGCCAGGTGTCCTCGAGCGCGGGGTCGTCGAACACCACCGGCGCGTCGAGGATCACCGACGCCGGCGTGAACCCGTAGGACAGCGCGGCGGAGTAGAGGAACGGCTTGAAGCCGCTGCCGGGCTGGCGCCGCGCCTGGATCACGCGGTTGAACCGGCCCTCGAAGAAGTCGTAGCCGCCGGCCAGCGCGCGGATCGCGCCGTCCTTGGGGTCGACCCCGACCAGCGCGCCCTGCACCACCGGCACCTGCGTCAGGCGCCACTGCTCGCCGTTCTTGTAGATGCGCACGATGTCGCCGCGCTTGAGCGCGCCGGGCTTGAGCTTGGCCCATTCCAGTTCCGCGGCCGGCACCTCGATCAGCGCGTGGTCGCGCGTCAGCACCGTCAGCGCGAGCTTGGGCGTCGCCTTGAACTCCACCACCACGGCCGGGTGCAGGCCGACCACGGTCGGCAGGGCGTCGAGCGCCGTGTCGAGCACGGCGCGCGACTCCTCGGGCTTGGCGCTGACCTGCGCCAGCGCCTCGGGCGGCAACTTCGCCTCCGCGCCGCGATAGTCGTGGCGCTCGTCGTAGTCGCGCAGCGCGCGGCGCAGCGCATCGTTGGCGGCGACCTGCAGGCTGGCGTCGAGCGTGGTCGTCACGCGCAGGCCCTGGCCGTAGAGCGCATCGCCGTGCTCCTCGAACAGCGCGGCGCGCACCATCTCGGCGACGTAGTGCGCGTCCACTTCGGACAGCGGCCGCTCGATCTGCGTCATGACGACCTCGGCGCGCGCCGCCGCGTGGTCGAGCTCGCTGATGTAGCCGAGCTCGTGCATGCGCCGCAGGACGTAATCGCGCCGGTCGCGCGCGCGCTCGGGGTTGGCCGCGGGGTTGTCGCGCGACGGCGCCTTGGGCAGGCCGGCGAGCAGGGCGACCTGGCCGAGCGACAGGTCGGCCAGTTCCTTGCCGAAGTAGACCTGCGCCGCCGCGCCCACGCCGTAGGCGCGGTTGCCCAGGAAGATCTTGTTCAGGTAGAGCTGCAGGATCTCCTGCTTGGACATGTCGCGCTCGATCTGCAGCGCCAGCAGGATCTCGCGGGCCTTGCGGGTGAAGGTGCGCTCGGGGCTGAGGAAGACGTTGCGCGCCAGCTGCATGGTGATGGTGCTGCCGCCCTGGGCCTTCTCGCCGGTCGCGATCAGCATGACGACGGCGCGCACCAGGCCCTGCCAGTCCACCCCGGGGTGCTCGAAAAAGCGGTCATCTTCGGCCGCCAGGAAGGCCTGGATGACCTTTTCGGGGAACTCGGCGTAGTCGAGGGGGGCGCGGCGCTGGGCGCCGAACTCGCCCATCAGCTTGCCGTCCCGGGTGTAGATCCGCAGGGGCTCTTCCAGGCGCAGCTCGCGGATGCTGGCGCTGGAGGGCAGGTCGGCCATGAGTCCCCAGCGAACGAAGGCCGCCCCGGCCAGGCAACCGACCACCAAAAGGCCCGTCAGGACCAGGAACAGACGCTTCAGCAGGGGCTTCATGCGGGGGGTGTCGGGGGTCCGGAACCGGCTCCAGACCGGTCAGTGGCCAGAGGCATCTTCCGGTGAGGAATCCGATAGTTAAAAAAGGAAGTTAGTGTTGCGTCGTAGCTATTCTGCGCTATATTAGGGTGCCGGCTTGGGCAAAGCCACCCGCTTTTGACCCCTTGGCGCCGGCGATGTTGCTGCGAGGGATGGGGGAGCATGTTCGAGCAACTGTTCGGCGGAGGCAGCAAGCAGCTGGTCGGTCTGGACATCAGTTCCAGCTCGGTCAAGTTGCTGGAGCTCTCCAAGAAGGGTGACCGCTACCAGGTGGAGTGCTACGCCTCGGAGCCGCTGCCACCCAATGTCGTCGTCGAAAAAGCCATCACCGACCCCACCCAGGTGGGCGAGGCGATCGCCCGCGCCGTGAAGAAATCCGGCACGACCACCAAGCAGGCGGCGGTCGCCGTTTCCGGCTCGGCCGTGTTCAGCAAGGTCATCGAGGCCCCGGCCGCGCTCAAGGGCAAGGAACTCGACGACCACATCCAGAACGAGGCCACCGGCCAGGTTCCCTACCCGCTCGAGGAAGTGAACTACGACTACCAGGTGCTGGGCCCGCAGGAAAAGAACCCCGAAAACGTCGACGTACTGCTGGCGGCCTGCCGCAAGGAAGTCGTGGAGCAGCGCGCCGCGGCGCTCGAGATCGCCGGGCTGAAGCCCAAGGTCGTGGACCTCGAGTTGTTCGCCATGGAGAACGCCTGCCAGCTGCTCCGGCACCAGATGCCGGAAGACGGCAACGGCAAGACCATCGCGGTCGTGGACATGGGCTCGACCAACACGGGCGTCACCATCCTGCACAACATGCAGACCGTCTACACGCGTGACCAGCCCTTCGGCGGCAAGCAACTGACCGAGGACATCATGCGTCACTACGCGATGTCGTTCGACGACGCCTACAAGGCGCTCAAGAACGGCACGCTGCCGGAGACCTACGAGACCGAGGTGCTGGCCAACTTCGTCAACGACATGGGCCAGCAGATCGACCGCGCCCTGCAGTTCTTCTTCTCGGCGTCCAGCCAATACACGCACATCGACCAGATCGTGCTGGCGGGCGGCTGCGCGCAGATCATGAACCTCGACGCGCGCATCCAGGAGCGCCTCAACATCCCCAGCGCGGTGGCACGGCCGTTCGCGCAGATGTCGATCGCCTCCCGCGCCAAGCCGGCCCAGCTCGCCAAGGAAGAGTCGGCGTTGCTGGTGGCGGTCGGCCTCGCCTCCCGGGCGTTCGATTAAGGGGGCGCCATGGCCGTCAAAATCAACCTCCTCGACTGGCGCGCAGAGCTCAAGACCGTCCGCCAGCAGCAGTTCTTCGTCATGCTCGGTGCCAGCGCGCTGCTGGCCATCGGCAGCATCGCGGTCGTGTACTTCGGCGTCTCCAGCGCCATCGACTACCAGCGCGAGCGCAACCGCTTCCTCGAGCAGCAGATCGTCGAGATGGACAAGAAGATCCGCGAAATCGAGGAGCTGGAGAAGGTCAAGGCCAACCTGCTGGCGCGCATGAAGGTCATCGAGGAACTGCAGGCCAGCCGCGCGGCGATGGTGCACTTCTTCGACGAGATCCTGAACACGCTGCCCGAGGGCGTCTACATCAAGTCGCTGCGCCAGTCCGGCGCGGGCGTGACCGTCGAGGGCGTCGCCGAGTCGAACAACCGCGTCTCGGCCTACATGAAGAACATCGAGTCCTCGCGCTGGTTCGCCGACCCGCGGCTGGTCGTGATCAACACCAAGGACGTCAGCAAGCGGCGCCAGAGCGAATTCCAGATGCAGTTCAAGAACCTGACGCGGCAGAAGCCGCCGGCCGCCGGCCAGGCCGAGGAGGCGGCGGAATGAACTTCCAGCAAATCACCGCCGAACTGAATGCCCTCGATCCCAAGAATCCCGGGGGCTGGCCGCTGTACGTCCGCATCACCGCCGTCATCGTGCTGATGGTGGGCCTGGCGGGCGGCGGGTACTACTACTTCGTCACGCCGCTGCTCGATGAACTGGCCACGGAGCAGGCCAAGGAGCCGGGCCTCAAGCAGACCTTCGAGAACAAGCAGCGCAAGGTGGCCGCGCTCGACGCGCTCAAGGAGCAGCTGGCCGACATGGAGCGGTCGTTCGGCGCGATGCTGCGCCAGCTGCCCAGCAAGGCCGAGATCGCCAACCTGCTGATCGACATCTCGCAGACGCGCCTGGCCAACAGCCTCGAAGAGGAACTGTTCCAGCCGCAGGGCGAGCAGCCGCGCGAGTTCTACGCGGTGGTGCCGAACCGCATCATCGTGCACGGCACGTACCACGAGATGGGCGGGTTCGTCAGCGGCGTCGCCGCGCTGCCGCGCATCGTCACCATCGAGGACGTGGACATCAAGCCGGGCAAGAAAGACCAGCTCCGCATGACGGCCGTCGCCAAGACCTACCGCTACCTCGACGAGAACGAGCTCGCGGCGCAGGCGCCCAAGGCCAAGGCCAAGGCCGCGCCGAAGGGCAAGAAGAAATGAGCGCCCTGCGACTCGGCATCCTCGGACTGGCCCTGCTCGCGGCCGGCTGCGCGCAGGACATGGGCGACCTCGAGGACTACGCGATGGAGGTCAAGTCGCGCACCTCCAAGAACATCGAGCCGATCCCGCAGCCCAAGCCGTACGAGCCGTACACGTACGAGCCGGGCGAGCGCCGCGATCCGTTCCTGCCGATCCTGCAGTCGCGCGATGCCGCGCTGGCTGCGTCGGGCGGCGCCGGCACCATCCGTCCCGACCTGAACCGTCCGAAGGAGCCGCTCGAGGAGTTCCCGCTCGACGCCCTGCGCATGGTCGGCACCATCACCATGCAGCAGCGCGCCTTCGCGCTGATCCGCGCCCCCGACGCCGTCGTCCATCGCGTGAGCGTGGGCGACCATGTGGGCCAGAACTACGGAAAGATCACGGGCATCAGCGAAACCGAAGTCGTGCTGATGGAAATCATCCCCGACGGGCTGGGGGGCTACATCCAGCGGCCCGCGTCGGTTGCGCTGACGCAGTAGCGGTAAGGGAGCTTCGCCATGAACCTCAATAACGTCCTCGCCCGGCACGGCCTCGCCCGCGCCACGGCGCTCTGGGTGGCTCTGCTGCTGGCGCCGGGTGCGCTGGCCCAGGAGGCCCCCGCGGAACCTGCGTCCGGCACCAGCGCACGCACGCTCGACGGCCTCGAGGTCGGCACGACCGAAGGCGGCGCCGTCCGCATCACCATGACCCTGTCGCAGCCCGCCCCCGAGCCGGTGGTGTTCAGCGTCGACAAGCCGGCCCGCGTCTCCCTCGACCTGGCCGACACCAAGCTCGCCGTGCCAGAGCGCTTCAAGCGCGTCAACGCCGGGCGCGTGCGCTCGGTGGCCGCGGCCGAGGCTTCCGGCCGGACCCGCATCGTCATCGAGATGTCCGAGCTCGCGCCGTACACGGTGCGCACCGACGGCAGCCAGGTGATCCTCGAAATCCAGGGCGGCACGACCGGCACGACCACGACGTCCGGCGGGGCCGGCCCGGCGGGCGTCGCCAGCCGCGTGCTGTCGGTGGACTTCCGCCGCGGCGAGAAGGGTGAAGGCCGCGTCATCGTCAAGCTGGCCGATCCGCGCACCATCGTCGACGTGCGCGAGGAAGGCAACCGCGTGCTCGCCCAGTTCCGCAACACCGACGTCGAGCTCGAGCTGCAGAAGCGGCTCGACGTGCTGGACTTCGCCACGCCGGTGAAATTCATCGACATCCTGCGCGAGGGCCGCAACACCAGCATCTACCTGACGCCGGTGACCGGCATCGACTTCGAGCAGGTCGCTTACCAGGCGCAGGACACCTTCACCATCGAGCTGCAGCCGATCCCCGAGGATGCGGAGGAGAAGCGCAAGAAGGAGCAGGTGTTCGTCGGCGAGCGCATCTCGCTGTCGTTCCAGAACATCGACGTGCGCGCCCTGCTTCAGATCATCGGCGACGTGTCGGGCAACAACGTCGTCATCAGCGACGGCGTCAAGGGCGAGCTGGCGATGCGCCTGATCAACGTGCCGTGGGACCAGGCGCTGGACATCATCCTGCGCACCAAGGGCCTCGGCATGCAGCAGCAGGGCAACGTCATGCTGATCGCCCCGCTCGACGAGATCGCCTCGCGCGCCCGCGCCGAAGGCGAGGCC
>JANNLM010000093.1:0-3473 GCA_031396825.1 Gammaproteobacteria bacterium
GGCGAGCGCGGGCTGAAACTGTCGGGCGGCGAGAAGCAGCGCGTGGCGATCGCGCGCGCGCTGTTGAAGGACCCGCAGATCATGATCTTCGACGAGGCCACCTCGTCGCTCGACTCGCACGCCGAGCAAGCCATCCTCGGCGCCATCCGCGAGGTCGCCGCCGACCGCACCACGCTGGTCATCGCGCACCGGCTGTCCACCATCACCGATGCCGACCAGATCGTGTTCCTCGATCACGGCCGCGTGGCCGAGCGCGGCACGCACGACCAGCTGCTCGCCGCCGCCGGCCCGTACGCGCGCGCCTGGCGCCTGCAGCAGCGCGAGCGGGACGAGCCGGGTATCGTGGTCGCGAAATGAACCGGCCCATTCTCTCGGTCCGCCGCCTTACCATCGACCACATGCTGGCCGGGCCCTGGCCGTGGTCGCACGCGGGCCTGCTGCGCGCGGTGGACGACCTGCACTTCGACCTGCACCCAGGCGAAGCGCTCGGCATCGTCGGCGAGTCGGGCTGCGGCAAGTCCACGCTGGCGCGCGCGCTGGTCGGCCTGCAGCGGGCCGACATCGGCGGCATCGTGCTCGACGGTCGCGACCTCGCGCGGCTTGAGGAAACTGCCTGGCGTCCCCACCGCCGCGACATCCAGATGGTGTTCCAGGACCCGGTGGCGAGCCTGGATCCCCGCATGACGATCGCCGAAAGCATCGAGGAGCCGTTACGGGCGCTGTGCCCCGAGATGGACGCCGCCGCGCGCACGGCGCGCGTGGCCGAACTGCTGGAGCGCGTCGGGCTGGGCGAGCTGGGCGGCCGCTTCCCGCACGAGCTGTCCGGCGGCCAGTGCCAGCGCGCCGGCATCGCGCGGGCGCTGGCGGTGAGGCCGCGCGTGCTGGTATGCGACGAGCCGGTGTCGGCGCTCGACACCCAGGTGCAGGCGCAGGTACTCGAATTGCTCGCCGAACTGCAGCGCGAGCAGAACCTCGCGCTGATCTTCATCTCGCACGACCTCGCCGTGGTGCAGAAGCTGTGCCGGCGCGTGCTGGTGATGTACCTGGGGCGCGTGATGGAGCAGTCCACCACGGGCGAACTGTTCGCGCGCCCGCGCCACCCTTACACGCGCGCGCTGCTGGCCTCGGTGCCCGGCGCCGATCCCGCGCGCGACCCGGTGCCGCTGGAGGGCGAGCTGCCGAGCGCACTCGACCCGCCGAGCGGCTGCGTGTTCAGAACGCGCTGCCCGATCGCCGACGAGCTGTGCTCGCGCGAGGAGCCACACCTGCGCAAGGTCGGCGAGGGCAGCTTCGCCGCGTGCCACTTCGTGCAGGACCCAGACAGCGACGCGCCGACGTTGCGCGAAGGCACGGTGGGCAAGAGGCGCGCGGCGAAGTTCAGGTCCGCTACGGAACCTTGACTCAGCAGGCGGGCTTGCGGCCCTGGCGCCGCGCTTCCTCGTACAGCGGCATCGCATTCGACAGCCGCTTGGTCAGTCCGGCGATGCGCGTCTGGTCGGACGGATGCGTGGACAACAGCTCGGGCGGCTTGTCGCCACCGGCCTTGCTCATGTTCTGCCACAGCGCGATCGCCGCGTGCGGATCGAAACCGGCCTTGGCCATGTAGTCCATGCCGAGGATGTCGGCCTCGGCCTCCTGCGTGCGTGAGTGCGGCATCAGGAAGAACACGTTGGCGGCGAGGCCGAGCATCTGGGGGTCGACCCCGGTCGTGGCCTGCGCGACCTGGCCTCCGAGCTGGGCGGCCATGGATTCGGACACGCGCTCCGACGAGTGCCCTGCGATGACATGTGCCACCTCGTGCCCGATCACGGTGGCGAGCTGATCCTGGTTCTGCGCGACTTTCAGCAGCCCGGTGAACACGCCGATCTTGCCGCCGGGCAGTGCGAAGGCGTTGACCGACTTGTCCTCGAACACGCGTACTTCCCAGTTGATTCCGCCCGGCATCACCGACGTGACGTTGCGCGCAACGCAGTTGACGTACGCAATCGCCCTCGAGTCTTTGGTTTCCGGCTTTTTCTGTTTCAGGTCGGTGAACGCGGCGACGCCCATCTCGTTCATCTGCTGGTCGGACACCAGCTTCAACTGGCTACGGCCGGTGGGCGACGTCGTGCAGGCTACGACGGCCAGGACAGGCAACAGGGCAAGGGCGCGCTTCATGGGGGGTCTCAGGCCAGGAGGGATATTGATCATAAGAGGGCGTACCGCGGCGCACTGTACTGCAGCGCACACTGTTTTGCCCTCCCGAATCCGGGTACATTTATCCGGGCCAGCAAAAGGAAGGGAACGCTTCATGGCAAATCGGGCAACCGGCACGGTCAAGTGGTTCGACAATGCCAAGGGGTTTGGATTCATCCAGCGGCCGGAGGGGGAAGACGTGTTCGTCCACTACCGCGCGATCCGGGGGGACGGATACAAGACGCTGCAGGAGGGGCAGCAGGTGGAGTTCAACGTCGTGCAAGGCCAGAAAGGCCTGCAGGCGGAGGATGTGGCCGCGGGTGGCTAGCCGCCCTTGAGGTGCTCGGCCAGGAACGCCAGCGATTTCTGCCAGGCGTCCTCGGCGGCGTCGGCCTTGTAGCTCGTGCCGGACGGATTGGCGAAGGCGTGGCCCGCGCCCTCGTAGACGTGGATCGTCACCGGTTTGCCCAGGCCCTTGAGCGTGTTCTCGAAGGCGCGCACCTGCTCGAGCGGGATGCCGTCGTCGGCGCTGCCGAACAGTCCGAGCACAGGCGCCTTGAGCGGCTTGAGCTTCTCGGCGTCGGCGCCGACGTGGCCGTAGTAGATCACCGTGGCATCCACCTGGTCCGGCACCACCAGCGCCGCTTGCAGCGAAACCGCCCCGCCGAAGCACCAGCCGATCGTGCCCACCCGCGTCGCCTTGATCTGGTCCTTGAGGTAGGCGTGCGCCTGGCGCAGGTTCTGGCCCATCGCGTCGCGATCCTTCAGCGACTCTTCCATCAGCGAGCGCGCCGCTTCCGGCTGCGAGGCCACGCGGCCGCCGTAAAGGTCGGCCGCGAGCGCGACGTACCCCTGGCCGGCGAGCTGGTCGGCCATCTTCCTGATGTTGTCGTTGAGGCCCCACCACTCGTGGAACACGAGCACGGCGGGCAGACCGCCCTCGGCAGCGGCCGGGTAAGCGAGATAACCGGTGACCGGCTTGCCGTTCACGGTGGCGTACTGCACGGACTGCGACCGGATGGGCGAGTTGACGTCGCCGTGAGTGGCCGGCGAGGGCGTCGGCTGATCCTTGGCGTGCTCCTTGGCCATGCGCGCCGCGTAGGCGGCGTCGGATTCGCCGCTCTGCGAGCCGCAAGCGCCAACCAGCAGCGCGATTGCTGCAACGCACGTGAGAAAAGTTGTTTTTCGCTGCAGGAGGGTTCGGGGTAGGTTCATTTTCCCACTCGTTCTACGGGCCCGACGGCGCTGTATGATTCACCGGCCCGTCCAGCTTAGCACTCGTGTGCGCGAGGCCTCCT
>JANNLM010000105.1:0-2686 GCA_031396825.1 Gammaproteobacteria bacterium
ACCGACGGCATCGCCATGGGCACGGCCGGGATGCGCGCCTCGCTGGTGTCGCGCGAGGTGATCGCCGACTCCATCGAGCTCGCGGTGCGCGGCCACAGCCTCGATGGCCTGGTGGTGCTGTGCGGCTGCGACAAGACCATCCCGGCGGCGGCGATGGCGCTGGCGCGACTGGACCTGCCGGGGCTGATGCTCTACGGCGGCAGCATCCTGGCGGGCCACCACGCGGGTCGCGCCACCACCATCCAGGACGTCTTCGAGGCGGTGGGCGCGCACGCCGCGGGCCGCATCGACGATGCCGAGCTCGCCGCGATCGAAGCCACCGCCTGCCCCGGCGCCGGCGCCTGCGGCGGCCAGTTCACCGCCAACACCAAGGCCTTGGCGAGCACTTTCCAGGGCCTCGCGCCCATGGGGCTCAACGACATTCCCGCGCCGGATCCGGCCAAGCGTGCAGCCGCACGGCGCTGTGGCGAACGGGTGCTGGAAATGGTGCGCGACGACGTGAGCGCGCGCTCCTACCTGACCCCGGCGTCGCTGCGAAATGCTGCCGTGGCGGTAACGGCGACCGCGGGCTCGACCAACGCGATCCTGCACCTGATTGCGATCGCGCGCGAAGCGGGAATCGATTTCCCGCTGGACGAGTTCGACGCGATCAGCCGCCGCACGCCGGTGATCGCGGACCTCAAGCCCGGCGGCCGCTACATGGCGCCCGACATGCACCTGGCCGGCGGCTCGCGCCTGTTGGGCGCGCGCCTGCGCGACGCCGGCCTGCTGGAGGACCAGCCGACGGCGAGCGGTGCGGCGCTGTTCGAGGAGATCGCACAGGCCGCGGAAACGGCGGGTCAGAAGGTGATCTACCCCTGCGATGCGCCAGTCAAGGCGCGCGGCGGCTTCGGCGTGCTGTACGGCAACCTCGCACCGGAAGGCTGCGTGGTGAAGCTCGCGGGCCACGAAACCCTGCGCTTCGAAGGCCCTGCGCGCGTGTTCGACAGCGAGGAGGCTGCGTTTGCAGCGGTGCAGGCGCGCGCGATCCAGCCAGGCGATGTCGTGGTGATCCGCGGCGAAGGCCCGGTCGGCGGTCCCGGCATGCGCGAGATGCTGGCGGTGACCGCGGCGCTGGTGGGGCAGGGCCTGGGCGGCTCGGTGGCGCTGGTCACCGACGGGCGCTTCTCCGGAGCGACCTACGGCTTCATGTGCGGCCACGTCTGTCCCGAGTCCGCGCTGGGCGGGCCTATCGCGCTGCTGCGCGACGGCGATGCCATCGCGATCGACGTGGACGCGCGCACGCTTTCGACCGCTGCCGATCTGGAGTCGCGCCGCGCAGGCTGGACCGCTCCCGCCCCACGCGAACGGATCGGCGCGCTCGCGAAGTACGCCAGCACCGTCAGCTCCGCCTCGACCGGCGCCGTTACAGCCTTCCCCTACGCAACCGAAAAGGGGACGGGGGTAATTAAGACGGGGCCAACGCCGCCCGAAAACTACGAGATCGCCCCGCCTTAATTACCCCCGTCCCCTTTCCCTGACCCCGGAGACACCGACATGCGCATTTACACCACCGCCGACGCCGACGCCGAAATGCTGCGCGGCTCGACCATCGCCGTGTTCGGCTATGGCAGCCAGGGCCGCGCCCACGCCCGCAACCTGCAGGACAGCGGCCTGGACGTCATCGTCGCGGCGCGGCCGGGCCCCAGCTTCGAGCTTGCGCGCGGTGATGGGCTGGAAGTGGCGCCACCGCAGCACGCGGTTGCGGAAGCCGACCTCATCGCGATGCTCACGCCCGACATGGCGCAGCCCGCGCTGTATAGCGATGTGATCGCCACGCATGCGAAGCCGGGCGCGGCCCTGTTGTTCGCGCATGGCTTCAACATCCACTTTGCGCAGATCGCGCCGCGCCCCGACCTCGACGTCATCCTGGTCGCGCCCAAGGGCCCCGGCGCCCTGGTGCGACGGCAGTTCGAGGAAGGCCGCGGCGTGCCCTGTCTGTTCGCGGTGCACCAGGACGCGAGCGGCAACGCGCGCGGGCTCGCGCTGGCGTACGCGCACGGCATCGGCGGCACGCGCGGCGGCGTGCTGGAGACCAGCTTCGGCGAGGAAACCGAAACCGACCTGTTCGGCGAGCAGGCCGTGCTCTGCGGCGGCGCCACCGAGCTCGTGATGATGGGCTTCGAGACCCTGGTCGAGGCCGGCTACCAGCCCGAGGTCGCGTACTTCGAGTGCCTGCACGAGCTCAAGCTCATCGTCGATCTGCTGCACGAAGGCGGCATGGCGAAGATGCACAAGTACATCTCCGAGACCGCGCAGTACGGAGATCTGACCCGCGGCCCGCGGGTGGTGGACGACCACACCCGGGCGCAGATGCGCGCCATCCTGCGCGAGATCCAGGACGGCAGCTTTGCGCGCGAATGGGTGGGCGAGCACCGCTCGGGCCGCGCCCGCTACGACGCGCTGAAGGCGCGCGACCTGCAGCACCCGATCGAGCACGTCGGCGCCGCGCTGCGCGCGCGCATGCCGTGGCTGGAAGCCGAGCGCGCGCCCGCGAAGCCAGCACCGGCGCAGGCCTCGCGGCCGCGCATCGCAGCCATGGGGTATTGAGCCTATGACGCCGGCGCACGCCCAGCAGCCCCCCCACGCCCCGCCCGCCGCGCGCGTGCGCGGCGCCGACGTCCTGCTGCGCGCGCTCGAAGCCGAG
>JANNLM010000112.1:0-10942 GCA_031396825.1 Gammaproteobacteria bacterium
CAGCAAGGAAGTGACCGCGAGCGTCGACGAGGGCATCCGCGCCGACACCACGCTCGAGGGCGTGTCGAAGATCCGCACGGCGATTCCCGGCGGCGTGATCACCGCGGGCAACGCCAGCCAGTTCTCGGACGGCGCCTCGGCGTGTGTGGTGATGGATTCAAAGCTCGCCGAGAAGCGTGGGCTGCAGCCGCTCGGCATCTTCCGCGGCTTCACCGTCGCCGGCTGCGAGCCCGACGAGATGGGCATCGGCCCGGTGTTCGCGGTGCCGCGCCTGCTCGAGCGCGCTGGGCTGCAAGTTGCAGATATCGGCTTGTGGGAGCTGAACGAGGCCTTCGCGGTGCAGGTGCTCTACTGCCGCGACAAGCTCGGCATCCCGAACGACCGGCTCAACGTCAACGGCGGCGCCATCGCCGTGGGCCATCCGTACGGCGTGTCGGGCGCGCGCCTGGTCGGCCACGCGCTCATCGAAGGCAAGCGCCGCGGCGCCAAGCACGTGGTGGTCACGATGTGCATCGGTGGCGGCATGGGCGCCGCCGGCCTGTTCGAAGTCGCTTAAAAAAGGGGACGCAACCCTTTTTTTCTACGCCTTTAGAAAAAGGGTTGCGTCCCCTTTTTTACGCCGCGACGCGGTTGCGGCCGGCGGACTTGGCGGCGTACAGCGCGGCGTCGGCCGCGCGCACCAGGTCGCGCACCTGGCCGCCGCTCTTCGGCGAGCGGGTCGCGGCGCCGATCGACACGGTGGCGCCGAGCGCGGCGTTCTCGACCCGTCGGCGCAGCGTCTCGGCCAGTTCGCGCGCGCCGGCCAGGCTCTCGCCGACGCGCACCACGAAGAACTCGTCGCCGCCGTAGCGCGCCAGCAGGTCGGCGCGGCGGTCGAGGCAGGCCGAGGCCTCGCGCACCAGGCGCACCAGCATCTCGTCGCCCGACTGGTGGCCGTGCAGGTCGTTGTAGCGCTTGAAGCCGTCCACATCGAGCGCGAGCACCGCGAGATCGCGGCCCTCCTTCGCGCACTGCGCCCAGACTTTCTCGAGGTGGCGGTCGAGCTCGCGCCGGTTCGGCACGCCGGTCAGCCCATCGAGGTGCGCCATCGCATCGAGCCGTTCGTTGGCGGTGCGCAGCTCCAAGGTGCGCTCGGCGACCAGCCGCTCGAGCCGCGCGGTGCGCCAGCGCACCGTGCCCCAGGTCAGCGCCGACAGCGTGAGGATGCCGAGGATCAGCCACAGCGCGCGTGCCGAACCGCTGGCGTACCAGGCCGGGACGATGGTCAGCTCGAGCGGCGGGCCACGGCTGTCGCGGCCGAGGGCGTCGCGCGCCATGACCTCGAGCCGGTAGCTGCCCGGCGGCAGCCGCGGGTATTGCAGCGTGTTGGCGTCCGACCACGCCGACATGTGCGGCTCGAGCCCGGCCAGGCGCGTGGCGTAGCGCGTCGAGCCGGCCTGGCGGTACTCGGGCAGCGCGAAGCGGATGCGCAGGCCGAAATCGCCGTCGCGCAGCGACAGCGCGCCGTCGACCGGCAGCGCCTCGACCGAGCCGGCGGCGTCGCGGCGCTCGACCGCTCGCAGCTGCACCGTCGGCACGCCGTCGGCGGCCGGAGCCGCCGCGGCCGCGTCGAAGCGCAGCACCGCGCGCGTGCTGCTGAACACCGGCGCGCCGGTCTCGTCGAAGGTGAGGGACTCGACCGCTCCGCGGCGCACGCCGCCGATTTCCTCGCGGCGCCAGCCGCCGCCGACCTCGCGGTAGATGTGCTTGTGGCTGTAGGCCCAGCGCGCGCCGTCCGGCGCGGTGGCCAGCTCGACCCATTCGCCCTTGGCGCGCACGATGTCGAGGCCGCCGAGATCGATGGGCGTGAAGCGCTCGCCGGTCCAGCGGAACACGCCGTTGCTGGTGGTGGCCACCACCATGCCGTCGGCCATCTGCGTGACCCAGCCGCCGTGCGGCTCGCCGTAGCTGATGCCTTCACCCGGGCCGAAGCGGCGCGTCTCCTCGATGGCGCCGTAGCCCGGCGTGAAGCGGATGCGCCAGACGCCGCCGCGGTCCGAGCCGACCCACAGCACGCGCGGCTCGGACTCGACCATGCTCGAAGTTTCCAGCTCGTCCAGCGTGTGGTCCTCGAGCACGACCTTCCAGTCGGCGCCGCTGCGCCGCGCCGCGCCGATGCCGGGCTCCAGACCCAGCAACACGACGTTCGGGTCGCCGCGCGCGCGTGTCAGCAGCCGCGGGTAGAGGGCGCCGTTCGACAGCGTGCGCGTGCGTCCTGCCGTGACCTGCACCAGGTCGTAGGACTCAGCCAGCAGCGCGGTGTTCGCGTCGATCGGCAGCAAGTCCCAGGCCTCGGCGCTGGTCCAGTCGGTCGCGCGGAAGCGCGAGATGCCGTCGGCGGTCGGCTCGACGGCGAACACGCCGGAGCTGGTCAGCGCATGCCAGCGCTCGCCCCAGCGCACCACCGACACCAGCGAGCTGTTCATGCCGTAGGTCTCGCCCAGCGCGGTCCACGGCGCCGGCCACTCGAGGTGCACGAGGCGGTCCTCGGCGGCGACCAGCAGCCCGCCGCCGCGCGCCGGGATCACGTCAACCAGGAACCCGGTGTTGAGGGCGAAGCGGCGGTGCGCGCCGGTGCGCGGATCGAGCGTGTAGACCATGCCTTCGCCGCTGACCAGGACCAGCGTGCCGTCCTCCAGCACCGTGCCGGCCGGGATCGCGCTCGACGGCGGGAACGAGGCCGGCACCTTGAAGCTCGACACGCGCCCGTCCTTGTAGACGCGCCAGCGCCCGTCGGCCGCAAGCGCGAGCAGTCCGCCATCGGGCAGGCGCAGCAGGTTCCAGGCCAGCTGGTCCAGCGTCGCGGTGCCGGGCAGCGGCTGCCACTCGCCGTCGACGAATTGCCGCAAGCCCTCGCCGCGGAATTGCAGCACCACGCGGTCACCGGACTGGACGATGGCGCCAAAGCGGCCCTGGTGGCGCCACAGGCGCGCCTTGCCCGACGCCGGTTCGTAGAGGAACACGTGGCGCAGCGCGCGGAAGAACACGCCCTCGCGCGCGACGTGGATGTCCCAGACGTCCTCGAAGTCCTCGCCTTCGCCGAGCAGCGGCTTGAACACCTGGGTGAGGTCGTGGAACTGCTCGCGCCCGGCAGGATCGCGCCGGATGTAGCCCATCTGGTCGTGGCCGCCGACGTACACGCGGTCGACGCCGTCGAAGGTCAGCGAGCGCGCCAGGTCGCGGTTGGGCAGGCGCAGCAACTCCCAGCGCTCGCCGTCGAAGATCAGCACGCCGTCGTAGTTGCCGAGGTAGACGATGGAGTGCGCGTCCTGCGCGATCGCGAAGTTCTGCGGGTAGGCGTCGACGTCCGGCAGGTGGCGCGTCAGCGGCGGATCGCCCTCGAGGATCGGCCGCCCCCACGCGGGCGCCATCGCCAGGATGCAAGCCAATGCCGCGACCAGGCGCGGCGCAGCCCCCCGACCGCACGATCCCATGGCGGGATGTTATCTAACCGCAGCAGGCCGTGCCGGCAGCGGGACGTTGCACAGCTCGACGTGGCCGACCGGGTCGAGGAACCACTCCTCGCGACGGTTGCGGCGCGCTTCCACGAACGCGGCGAAGGTTGGCGTGTCGGTGCGCAGCAGCTCGACCCCGGTGCGCTGCGCGGCCGGCACGTCGGCGGCCACGCGCACCGCCTTGACCGGCACGTATTGCGCGGGCTTCTCGTAGAAACCGAGCGCGCCGGTGCCGCGCGGCAGCACGGTCAGCAGCTCCATGCCGCGGACCACGCGGCCGGCCAGCGTGATGTTGCGGTCGAGGTGGCGCGGCGCATGGCCGATGACCACGTAGAGGCCGCTGCCGCTGCCGCTGTCGGCGGTGTTGCCGCGCGACACGCCGAGCGCGCCGTAGCAGTGCGCCACCCAGGCCTTGCCGCCGGCCGGGTCGCGCGCGGCCGGGAAGCCGGCGGAGTGGCCGGCCTCGGGCGCGTAGATGTCGCCGTCGGCAAGTTTCGTGAACGGCACGCCTTCGGCGGCGCGCGCGAACTCGCCGGGCAGGGCGTCCTTGGCGGTCTTGATCGGCCGCACCTTCCCGGGCTCTTTCTCGGGATCCGCGGGGTCACCCCATTGCACGACGTAGTTTTCCTGCACGCGCAGGATGACGAGGCCATCGAAGTACTTCTCGCGCGCGAGCGCCTTGATGTTGGCGACGTGGGCGGGCGCGAAGGCCGGCGCCAGCTCGAGCACCACGCGGCCGGTGGCGAGTTCGAGGTAGAGCGTGTTCTCGGGATCGAGCACGCGCCAGTCGGACGGCGCCGAGCGCTCCAGCACTTCGGCCGACGTCGGCGGCTTGACCGGCGGGCTGGCCGGCGCGGGGGCCGAAGGGTGCTGCGCGCAACCCAGGATCGAGGCGGAGAGAAACAGGGAACCGACCACTGACTTCTTCATGGCGCGCCTCTGGGTGGGGCGCTCAGAATACGTGCTAGATGCGCCACCTGAAAGTGAGCTGTTCCTCGCCGGCGTCACCCTTGCGGAGCGAGGCGTCGAAGGCGAGGTAGCGCACCTCGCGGCCATGCATGTCGTGGATGCGCAGCGTCGGGATGGCGGCGACCTGGCGCCGGCGGGGCGCGGCGGCCAGCATCTCGAGCGTGCCGCCGAGCGACCAGGCCGACAGCGACTCGCTGCGCTCGGTGCGCAGCTTGAGCTGGAACTCGCCGAGATCGCCGACCGGAAGGTCGAAGGCCACGCCGTCGGGGCCAACGCGGCGCGCGGCGGAGAGGCGGAATTGCGGCGCCTGGTCGGCGCCCTGCTGCGGCACCTGCGCGGTGGCGGTGTCGAGCGACACCTCCGGCGCATCGCCGGTGCCGATACGCAGCACCAGCAGTCCCTGCAGCGTCGCGATGTCTTGCTGCGCCGCCTGCACCACGGCCTGCGTGCGGTATTTGCCGACCGAAGCCAACTCGTCAGCCGCGATCGCTCCCGGAGCCGCCGCGAGCAGCAGCAGTCCGTAAAGGAAGCGCCGGGTCCTGCCTACCAGATCCTTGCGCCTGCGTTCCCGCCCAGCGGGCGGTGCACCAGCAAAAGCCATCGCGGGATTATGGGAACCCGTTCACAGTTCGATATGCGACTTTTGTCTAGGTCGCACGAACGTCTCGTCAGGCGGCCTTCTTCGCAAGTGACTCCAACTCCGACAGCGCATCCTCAAGATACTGAAGGAGTTTTTGCATGTGCGGCAGCGTGCGGCGGCAGGCGATCAGGCCGATTTCCATGTCGTCGCCATAACTGGTCAGCGTGATGTTGAGGGCCTGGCCGTCCAGGACGATGGAGACCGGGTAGGTGCCCTCCATGCGCGCGCCGTTGAAGTACAGCGTCTGCTTCGGCCCAGGCACGTTCGAGATCGTGATGTTGAATGCCTGCCAGGTCGGCGCCAGGCCGGTGGCCATGTTGAGGCCGCTCGGGGCCATCACCACCGCGAGGTAATTCATCATCTCGAGCTGCGACATGCGCGCCATCCGCTCCTTGGCGGACTTCATCGAGCGCATGATCGCGGTGAAGCGCTTGTCCGGATCGGCCAGGTGCGTGGCGAGGCTGGTCAGCACCATGGCCACCTGGTTGCCGGACTCGGAGTCGTCCTTGCGCGTCGACACCGGCACCATCGCCACCAGCGGCTTCTCGGGCAGCGCGTCGAGGTCGAGCAGGTAGCGGCGCAGCGCCGACGCGCACATGGCGAGCGTCACGTCGTTGACCGTCGCGCCGAGCGCCTTGCCCGCGGCGCGCATGCGCTTGAAGGAGTAGGACTGCGCGGCGAAGCGCCGCGCGCCGCTGATGCGCTGGTTCAGGATGCTGCGCGGCGCGGAGAATGCCGAGACCTGGTCGGGATCCTTGCGCGCGCGGATGGTGCGCACGACTTCGCGCGCGACGCCGGGCAGCGTGCCGAGTTGCTCGCGCGCCATCGCCGCGGCCTGCGCCATGACTGCGAACGGGCCGGTCTTCTGGCCGTCCACGTCGGTGTCGCGTTTCTTGCGCTCAATGGCCCACAGCGGCGTCAGCTCGCGCTGGTCGGGCGATTCGGACATCTGCCGCAGCAGCATGCGGTTGGCGGCGACGCCGTCCACCAGCGCGTGGTGGATCTTGCTGTACACCGCGACGCGCCCGTCCTCGAGCCCGCTGATCAGGTAGAACTCCCACAGCGGTTTGGTGCGGTCCATCAGGTTGCCGTGCAGCTTCGACACCAGCGCCAGCAGCTCGCGGATGCGGCCGGGCTTGGGCAGGGCGAGATGGTAGAAGTGCGATTCGACGTCGAACTCGCGGTCCGTGTCCCAGAACCACATGCCGCCGCGGCGCACCAGGCGCTGGTTGAACGGCGGGTGGGCGGTGGTGGCGGCGAGCGCCAGCTTCACGACGCGATCGACGTAATCGGGATCGTCGTCCGCGGGCCGCAGCAACTGCAGGCCGGCGACGTGCATCGGCTGGTTGCGCCGCTCCAGCCACAGGAATCCCTGATCCACCAAGCCGACCGGTCTCATCGTTTGCGCTCCCTTCCCCGAGGCGGGCGCTCCACTATACGCCGCGCTTAGCTGACGTCGTTGCCGGGGGTGAGGTGGGGAAAAGGACGGGTGATGTGTTCCCAGGCGTCGTCGGAACGACTGAACAGCTGGACGCCCCGGCCGTGCGCCGCGACGACGGCGTGCGAATCCGTCAGCGCAACTCCCGTGGCGAGGCTGCCCTCCGGCAGCGGGAACGACTGCAGAATTTCAGGGTGCCGAGGGTCACGCACGTTGACGAACACCAGCAGCGGCTCGGGGTCCGAGCCGACCACCGCGGCGATGCCGTTGCGCACGTCCACGTTCACCGGCGTCACGCGCACCGCCAGTTGCGCGAGCAGCTTCGGCGCCGCGGCATCGGTGATGTCGACGATGCTCAGGCCGGCGGCGGAGGCGACATAGAGCAGGCGCCCTTCGACCGCGGTCTCGATCGGGAAGCTCGCCGGCCTGGCGCCGCCCGGCGTGAAGCCGTAGGTCGCCAGCGGCACGGCGCCGATCTGGGTCACGGCCGGCGGTTTCAGGCTCGCGCGAAGCAGCGCGACCTGGAAGTAGGGGCCGTAGTCGTGCGTCGACACCACGCCCAACCTGCCGCCGTCGGCGAGCAGCGCGTCCGGCTGGCCGCGTCCGAGCCTGGCGCTGGCGACGACCGGGCCCAGGCGGCCCTCGGCGTCGTACGCGCGCAGCGTCAGCGGCGAGGTGCCGCCGGACACGATCACGCGCCCGCCTGCCGCCGTGACTCCCGAGAAGGACCCGACCGCGACCTCGACCGGCGCGCCGATCAGCCTTGGCGCGGAGGGATCGGCCAGCGACAGCACGCGCAGGTGGCCGGGCGCCCGCGCATCGAGCAGGAACAGCAGCCCGTCGGCGACGGCGACGTCGTCCACGCTGCCCAGGCCCGGCGGCGGCATGAACACGTGACTCCTCGCATTGCGCGACGCGCGCAGCACCTCGTATCCGGTAGCGCCCCGCGTCACGTAGGCCCAGTCGCCGTGCAGCGCGACGTTGGCCGCCTCGCCGCTCTGCGTGGTCGGGTACGAGAACGCCCCCCAGCTCAGGCCGAGCCAGGCGCAGCCGCCGAGCGCGCAGGCCTGCAGGAGCATGAGCGCCGCGATCAGCGCGCGCTGCCCCGCCGTGGTCGGCTGGCGCGGGCGCGCCGCCGCGCGTCCGGCGAGCGCTGCAATGATCGCCTGCTGCATGTCGTTGTCCATGGCGCCGACTGTGGTGCGCCGGCAGATGCGCCGGCAGATGCGGCAGTGCCGCCGCCATGTCCGCGCGTCCCTCCGGACGAGCGGGCACGGATCGCGCATGGCCGGCTGTACTGGCGGGCATGAGCCGCGCATGCCGGGGCATGGCCTGCCGGCCCGGGGGTGCTTAGCCTTGGCGCATGGATTATTCGCCGGGGGATGCCGTGCAACCGTGCTGCGTGAGGATCGAGCCGGACGCGCGCCCGGTATCGGTGCCAAGATTGGCCATGCTCGACGCGTCCGGCGAAGCCGTATTTTCGGCGGTGCTGCGCACCAACCAGCTGCGCGCGCGGATCAGCTCGAACTCGAGCTACTGCGAGAACTGGACCGAGCCGGAACCGGCCACCGAGCACGGCACCTTCCACCTGATCGACAGCGGCGTGTGCTGGGTGCGCAGCGAGGCGCTCGCCGCGCCGCTGCGGCTCGCCGCCGGCGACCTCGTCGTGTTCCCGCAGGGCACCGCGCACATGCTCGGCGCCACGCCCGACGGGCGCGGCGAGCCCGAGGCGCGCTTCACCAGCATGCTGTGCGGCGAGTTCGAGTTCGCCACCGGCAAGCGCAACGTCATCGTCGACGCGCTGCCCGCCTCGTTCGTGGTGCACGCGCAGGAAGGCGGCATGCAGCTGCGCCAGCTCGCGCAACTGATGATGCACGAGGCACGCAGCAACTCGTTCGGCAGCCGCGCCATCCTCGACAAGATGGCCGATACGCTGTTCGTGATGGCGGTGCGTCACCATCTCGAGCACGCGCCCGAGCGGCGCGGCCTGCTGGCGGCGTTGTGCGACCCGCGCCTGGTGTACGCGCTCGAGGCGATGCACACGCAGCCGGGCAAGGACTGGACGGTGGCGTCGCTGGCCGAGGCTTCGCACATGTCGCGCACGGCCTTCGCCAACCACTTCGCCTCGGTGCTCGGCAGCGGGCCAATCGAGTACCTGACCCACTGGCGCATGAGCGAGGCGCGGCGACTGCTGGGCGACCCGCGCACCTCGGTGGCGGCGGTGGCGTCGGACCTCGGTTACCGCACCGAGGCGGCGTTCCGGCGCGCCTTCAAGCGCGTGACCGGACAGGGCCCCGGCACCGTGCGGCGCCAGGAGCGCGCGGTCGCCGACTAGCGGCAAGGCCCCGCGGTTTGCCATGCTTGGCGCCGTGATGAACCGAAAGCTCCTTCTGGCGACGACCCTGCTGCTGGCCGCGGCGTCGGCACGCGCGCAGGAACACGCCGGCCACGGCGAACCGGCCAACCACGACACGCCGATGGAGGGCGCGCTCGGACCGTATCCGATGACGCGCGAGGCTTCCGGCACGGCGTGGCAGCCCGACGCCGCGCCGATGCACGGCTACCACACGATGGCCGGCGACTGGATGGTGATGCTGCACGGCTATGCCGACGTCGCGTACGACCGCCAGGGCGGCAAGCGCGGCGACGAAAAGGTATTCGTGGCGAGCATGTTCATGGCGATGGGCCAGCGTCCGCTCGGCGCGGGCACACTCGGCCTGCGCGCGATGCTGTCGACCGATCCGTTGATGGGCAAGCCGGGCTATCCGCTGCTGCTGCAGACCGGCGAGACCGCCGACGGTGTGGAGGAGTTGGTCGACCGCCAGCATCCGCACGATGCCTTCATGGAACTGGCGGCGACCTACAGCGTGCCGGTGGGCAAGGGCTCGGCGTTCGGTTACGTCGGCTTGCCGGGCGAGCCCGCGCTCGGCCCGCCGGCGTTCATGCACCGCGCCTCCGGCGTCGCCATTCCCGAGGCGCCGCTGACGCACCATTGGCTCGACTCCACGCACATCACCTTCGGCGTGGTCACGCTCGGCGCGACTTACGGTGGCGTGAAAGTCGAGGCTTCCGCGTTCAACGGCCGCGAGCCGGACCAGCACCGCTGGAACATCGAGACCGAGCCGCTGGACTCGTGGTCCGCGCGCCTCTCGTGGAATCCCTCGGCCAACTGGTCCCTGCAGGCCAGCCACGGCCGGCTCGAGGCCCCCGAGCAACTCGAGCCCGACGTGGACGTCGAGCGCACCACCGCGTCGATCAGCCACGTCGCCGAGCGCGACGGTGGCCACTGGGCGACGACGCTCGCGTACGGCGTCAACGCCGCCGAGGGCGAGTCGAATCCAGGCTACCTGCTGGAAACCACGGCGCTGATCGCGCAGGCCGTCACGCTGTTCGCGCGCGTGGAATGGCTGACCAACGAACACCTGGTGCCCGGCGAGGCGTTCGACGTCGGCAAGTTCACGCTCGGCGGCTCGCACCGCGTCGGGACGTGGGGACCGCTGGCGCTCGAGCTGGGCGCCCTGGCCAGCACCTACTCAATTCCGGCCGGGCTCCAGGGCGAGTACGGCTCCAGGCCGTTGTCCGGGATGATGTTCGTCCGCGCCAGCGCTCACTGAGGAGATCGCCGGGGAACCGGCAGCCTGCGCTCGCGTTGCCTGCCGCCGGCCGAGCCACAGGCTCAGCGCCACCCACACCGCCGCCAGCGGCGCCGCGACCCACGAGATGCCGGCGATGCCCAGGCCGAGCCAGCGCAGGGCCGGATACGTCCACGCGCCGACCTGGTCGCCCGCGCGATAGACGAACGTGTCGGTGAAGGCCTTGGCCTTGTACTTGTCCTCGCGCGGCAGCACCGTGAACAACACCTCGCGCGCGGGTCGCGAGACGGCGTAGTTCACGGCGCGCCGCGCGACTTGAAACGCGGCGAGCAGCGCCAGGCTCGGCGCCGCCGCCATCGCGACGAAGCCGGCCAGGCTCACGATCGGCAGCAGCGCGAGCGTCGCGCCGACGCCCAGCCATTTCAGCAGGCGGCCGGTCAGGAAGATCTGCATGACGACCGTCAGCACGTTGACGGCGATGTCGAGCTGGGCAAAGAAGGCGGTGCGCGCGCCGCGATCGGTGAAGGCCTGGCCCGCGATGTCGGCCTGCTGGAAATACACCAGCGTCGAGGTGATCGAGTGCAGCAGCATGAACGCGCAGATGCCGAGCAGGTATGGCGAGCGGAACACGTGCGCGATGCCGGACCAGAACGCGGTCACATTTTACAGTCAGGTCACGGGCCTCGCCGGATGGCCCCTGTTCAAACAGGCGGAGCAAAGGCGCAGCACAAGGGGCTTCATCGCCGTGGACAAATTGTATCCAAGGGAAATCATCCAGATGCCCTTCTTCACAGGCCACCAGGAAACG
>JANNLM010000146.1:0-7841 GCA_031396825.1 Gammaproteobacteria bacterium
GCCAGCACGCGCTGCAGCGACGCGGCGAAGTCGGCCGCCGTGAGCGGCTCGCCGCTCGACCAGCGCGCGTCGGCGCGCAGGTGGAAGGTGTACGTGCGGCCGTCGGCGCTGAGTTCCCAGCGCTCGGCCACGCCGGGCACCACCGCGCCGTCCGGCGCCTCGCGCGTCAGGCCCTCGTAAAGGTCGCGCAGCACGTTGGACGCGCTGACGCCGCGCGCGCGGTGCGGATCCAGGCTCTCGGGCTCGACCGAGTTGCCGCGCCGCAGGACGGTCTCGGCGTGCGCCGCGCCGAGTGTCATCCCGAGGAGCGCAGCGACGAGGGATCCCTTCAAGATCCCTCGCTACGCTCGGGATGACACGGCAGGCTTGCGCGAAGCCCAGGTCACCAGCAACACACCGCCGAGGATGATCAGCGTCCCGAGCACCTGCGTCTGGTTCAGGTGCTCGTCGAGCAGCCACCAGCCCAGCACGACGGCGACCGCCGGATTCACGTACGCGTAGGTGCCCAGGCGCGCGGGCGGCACTTCATGGACGAGCCAGGCGTAGGCGCCGTACGCGAGGCAGGAGCCGAACACGACCAGATAGGCCAGCGCCGCGAGCGCGGCCGGCTCGTTGCGCCAGCGCGCCGGCTCACCGAGCACGAGGCCTACCGCCGTCATCACCGCGCCCGCGATCAGCATCTGCAGCGCGGCCGTCATCACCGGCGGACAGGACACCGGCGCGCGCCGCGACCACACCGAGCCCGCCGCCCAGGCCAGCGGCGCCAGGCTCAGCGCGGCGTAGGCCAGTCCGGGCGCCGCCTGCAGGCGCAGGCCGCTGCCCACCAGCACTGCCACTCCACCGAAGCCCAGGCCCAGGCCGACCATGGTCAGTCGGTTCAGGCGCTCGCCCCGCGCACCCCAGGTGCCGAGCCACGCGATCCACAGCGCCGAGGTCGCGACGATCAGCGCGGCCTGGTTCGATTCGACCCACTGCTCGGCCCAGGTGACGAGGCCATTGCCGCCGACGAGCATGAGCAGCGAGGTGACGGCGATGTTCAGCCAGTCGCGTTGCGTGACCGGCAGGCGGGCGCCGCGCAGGCGCGCGTAGAGCAACATGAGGACACCGGCGGCGATGAAGCGCAGGCCGGCGAACAGCCAGGGCGGCAGGACCTGCACGCCGACGCGGATGGCGAGATAGGTGGAGCCCCAGACGAGATAGACGATCGCGAAGGCGATCGCGATCTGGACGGTCCGGGACGGCGTCACCAAGTCAATTCGTCTTGGTGTCGTCCGGCTTGTCTTCTACAGCAGCCTCGGTCGCGTTCATGTACGCGAGCTCCGCCTGCAAGTGGTTCAGCCACTCGGTGGCAATCCTGGCCGACTTCTCGTGCGTCATCGCCGCGCGCAGCGACTGCTCGGCGAGGTTCCACTGCTTGAGGTTGAAGGCGACCACGCCGAGCAGGAACGCCGTCTCGCCCGGGTCCTTCAGGCCGCCCTTCTTCTGCGCCTTCTTCAGCGATTCCAGCGCGCCCTTCCAGTTCTCGTTCTCGATCTGGATCTGGCCCAGGCGCTTGAACAGCTCGCCCTTGTCGGACGCGCCCGCGGCGCGCGCCATCGCCACCTCGGCCTTGTCGTACTCGCGCGCCATGATCCAGGCGTTGGCGAGCATCTCGAGGTTCTTCTCGGTCGCCGGCACCTGCTTCTGCGCGAAGCCACGGTCGAGCAGGTTGGCTGCCTTCACCGGGATCTGCATGTACATGTACAGGTTGGCAAGATTCTTGTACTCGCCTTCCTCGTCGATGTAGCCACGGCGCTCGGCCAGTGCCAGCGCCGCCAGTGCCTCGGGATCCTTGCGGATCTCCAGCAGCATGCCGGACAGCTGCTTCCAGTACTCTTCCTTGATCGGGTTCAGCGCGACCAGGTGCACCAGCACCTCCGCGCAGCGCGGGAATTCCTTGAGCTCGTAGTGCAGCGCGAGCTTCAGCTGCAGCCACGCTTCCTTCGGCGCCTTGGCCTTCACCAGCGCGATGTCGATCTGCTTCAGCGACTCGCGCCACTGCTTCTTCTCGGCGTGCACGCTGGCGAGCTGCACGTGCGCCTCGGCCAGCGGGTTGCACGACTCGGCGATGTAGGAGTTCAGCTTCTCCATGCCCTTGTCGTACATGCCTTCGGCCAGATAGAGCTGCGCAACGTTGAACAGCATCTGCTCCTGCGTCTGCGACGGCAGCGCGTTGGTCGCGATGGCTTGCTCGAACGCCTTGATGCCCTGCAACTCGCGCTTGGTCGAGGCGTACACGAACGCCAGCGTCTGCAGGATGATCGCCTTCTCGTAGTCGGCGCGCGGCTCGGCCATCATCTCGTTGAGCTTCGGCTCGGCCTCGCCGTACTTCTCCTTCGAGATCATGTCCATGATGCGCTCGAGGCGCCGGTAGGTGCTCTCGCTGATCGCCCCGGCCGGCTTCTTCGGTCCGCGGCGCAACTCGCAGGCCTTCTGCGCCGCCAGGATCTCCTGGATGGTAGGCGCGCCCGACAGCTTCAGCCCGCTGCCGAGGTCCGGCTCGTCCTGGGCTGCGGCCGGCGCCGCCAGGGCGCACGCTGCCAGCATCGCGGCGAAGCGCCAACGCCCACTGACCGTGCTCATTCGTCCTCCAGCTTGAAGTCGATCTGCTGGGTGCCGCGCGACTCCACCGCCTTGCCGTCCTCGACCTTGGGCCGGAACTTCCATCTCATAATGGCCTGGGTGGCCGCGGCCTCGAACATGCCGCGCGGCTGCGCCTTGACGGCCTTGGCCGAGCGTACGGTGCCGTCCGGGTTGATCACCAGCTCGAACACGACCCAGCCCGAGATGCCGTCGCACGCCGCGGCGCGCGGGTACTGCGGCTTGACGCGAAGGACGGGAACCAGCTCGCCGTCGGTGCTGCCTACGCCAGTCGGGCCCATGACCGGCCCGAGACCCGTCGTGGTGGTGTCCATCTTCGGCATCGCGATCAGCTCCGGCCGCGCGTCAGGCGCCGGCGCGTCGACGATGAGTTTCTTCACCTGCGGCGGCTTCGGCGGCTCCCGTGGCGGCGGCGGCTGGCGACGTTTGGGATCAATCGGCTGCACCTTGATCAGGGGATCCCACGCCACCGGCATCAGGATGGTGTCGATCCCGGGGTCGTACCCGCGGGTGGCAATCAGCGTCTGCAAGGACCAGAACATGGCGAAGGCGAGGCCGGCGCCGCAGAGCAGCGCGCGCGTGAAGCGTGAGTCGACCTGGCCGATGGCCGGGAGTGTCGTGCTCATTCGTCCTCCAGCTTGAAGTCGATCTGCTGCGTGCCCCTCGACTCCACCGCTTTGCCTTCCTCGACCTTCGGCCGGAACTTCCACTTCATGATGGCTTGGTTGCCCGCCGCCTCGAACATGCCACGCGGCTGCGCCTTGATGGGCTTGGCCGAGCGCACCGTACCGTCCGGGTTGATCACCAGCTCGAACACGACGTAGCCCGAGATGCCGTCGCGCGCCGCGGCGCGCGGGTACTGCGGCGCGATGCGCATGACGGGGATCAGCTCGGAGTAGCCGCTGCCGTCGCCGCTGGTGACGGCGCCGAGGAACGGCCCGCCGCTGACGTTGGCGGACAGGTCCAGCTTCGGCATCTTGAACGGAACCGGCGTCGAGTCCGGCGGCGGCGTCTCGACCTTCATCTTCGGCGGCGGCGGCGTCTTCGGCGGCTCCGGCTTGGGCGGCTTCTTGCGCTCACGCTCGGTCAGGTCGGTGTCCTTCTTCAGGCGCACGAAGTCGACCGTGGCCAGCGTGGCGCCTTCCTCGGCGATGTACTTGCCGCCGGCGATGAGCAGGTGCATGGACCAGAACATGGCGAAGGCGACGCCGGTGCCGTAGAGGACCGGGCGGGCGAAGCGGTTGTCGAGGACGGCGACCATGGCTCAGTTCGACGGCATCGCGGCGATGGACACGGTCTCGACGCCGGCGGCGCGCACCTGGTCCATGACCTGGGTCAGCACGCCGGTCTGCGATTCCTTGTCGGCGATGATCACGACGGTGTCCTCGGGCCGCTCGATGTGGAAGCGCTCGATGATGTTGCGCACGTCGCGCAGCTCCACCTGCTTGCGGTCGAGCCAGATGTCGCCGTTGGGCCGGATCGCGACCAGGATGTTGCCGCTGCGGTTGTACTCGGCGGTCATCGCTTCCGGCTTGCGCACCTGCGTGCCGGACTCCTTGATGAACGAGGTCGTGATGATGAAGAAGATCAGCAGGTTCAGCACGAAGTCCAGCATCGGCGCCAGGTCGATGCCGGTGTGGCCGGAAAGGTCTTCGGTGTGGCGGGCCGGCCTCATGCGCTAGCTCCCCGTCGCCGCGATCGAGACGTTGTCGATGCCGCCCTGGCGCACCTGGTCCATGACCTGCACCAGGATGCCGGTCGGCGCCTCTTTCGCGGCGATGATGACGACCGGCGAATCGGGCGACTCGGCGGCGAAGCGCTCGATGTTGGCGCGCACCGCGCGCAGGTCGATGATGCGCTTGTCGATCATGATCTCGCCGGTGGCCAGGATCGCGACGATGACGGTCTTGACCTTCTTCTGCTGCTCGTCCGCCTGCGGCTTGCTGCTCGGGCGGCTGACGGTGATGCCGACCTCTTTCACGAACACGGCCGTGATGATGAAGAAGATCAGCAGGTTCAGCACGAAATCCAGCATCGGCGCGAGATCGATGCCGGTCTCGCTTTCATCGACGGGGGGACGGTGGTGGCGCAGGCGCATGGCGGTCAGAACTGGAACTTGTCGGACAGCAACTCGGTCTCGTGCTTCGTCTTGTGCGTGAACAGGAACACCGGGTAGATACCCGATACAGACACCGCCAGGCCAGTCATGGTGCACACCATCGCCTGGGAAACACCGCTGGCCATGGCCCGGGCGTCGGCCGAGCCGCGGGCCGCCATGGAATCGAACACTTCCAGCATGCCGGTAACGGTGCCGAGCAGGCCCAGCAGTGGGGTCAGCGGCACCAGCACGCGCAGGATACCGAGGTTGGCGTTCATGCCCACGTTCAGCCGCGAGATCATGGCGCGACGGATCTGGTGGGCGGTCCAGGACTGGTGGTCCGTGCGCGCGTTCCACTGCGCCAGCATGGCGGACGCCTCCCCCGGCAGCGTGTTCTTGAAGTAGAACCAGCGCTCGATGGTGATGGTCCACATCAGCAGGCACGAGATGAAGATCCACTCGACCGCCACGCCGCCCGACTTGACGAGGTCGCCGACGGCGTCGAACGGGGCCAGCAGGAAATCGACCATGGCGCCTCTAGCGCTTCAGGCCCTTCTGCTTCTCGAGGCGCTCGGCCAGCAACCCGGTGCTCTGCTCATCGAGGATCTGCACGATCGCGCGCGAGCGCGCGCGCAGCGCGGCGTTGGCGAACAGCAGCGGCACCGCGATGCCCAGGCCGAGCACCGTGGCGATCATGGCCTGGCCGATACCCGCGGCCATCAGCTTCGGATCGCCCGAACCCGACTCGGTGATGCTCTGGAACGTGATGATCATGCCGATGACCGTGCCGACCAGGCCGAGCAGCGGGCCGGCGGCGACGGCGAGGCTCAGGAACGACTGGTAGCGCTCGAGCTTCGGCACCTCGCGCAGCACCGCCTCGGAGATGCGCAGCTCGACGACTTCGGCGTTCTCCTCGATCTTGGCGGCGTCGCCCTTGAAGCTCGACAGCACGCGGCCGAGTGCGTTGTCCGGCGTCGGCCGGTCGACGTTGACCAGCTGGCGCTTGACCGCTCCGCCCTCCTTCAGCAGGAACAGGAACTGCATGACCGCCAGGATCGCGCCGATCACGCCGACGACGATGATGACGTAACCGACGAACTCACCCTGGTGGATGCGCTCCATGATCGTCGGCCGCTGGACCACGAGCGCCAGCAGCGCGCCGCGGGCCGGGTCGACGACCATACGGTCGTAACCGCTGTCGGCCTCGGCGTAATCGTCGGCCAGGCCCGGGTACGGCGAATCCGGCTGCCGCGTGTACTGGGTCAGCTGGTACTGGCTCGGCAGGTAGCTCAGGAAGGCGTCTTCCTGGATCGCCACGTACGGGCCGATGCGGACCACCTCGCCGATGCTCGGAGTGCCGTCCGGCGCGACCACCGTGGCCTGGAACTTCACGTTGCGGCCGGTCTCGGTCATCTCGCGCTGCATCTCGAACCACAGCTTCTCGAGCTTGTCGATCGACGGCAGCGCCTTGGAGGCGGCCAGCTCGGCGACGAACAGCTCGCGCTTGGGGTACTGCGCCGAGATCATCGAGTTGTACAGCACGCTCTGCACGTCGCCGGCGACGATGCGGACCACGCCGAACAGCTCGCCGAGGTTGCCGCCCTTGGCATCGAGCACGCCTTGCAGCTCGGTCAGCTTCTTCTCGTTGCCCTCGAACTGCGCGCTCAGCATCTTGCTGCGGTTCTCCTGCGCGTTACGCTCGGCGCGCGCGGTGGCCAGCAGGCTGGCCTGCTTGTTGCGGTCGGCCATGAACTGCTGCTCGCGCGCGGCGTTCTGCTGCGCCTCGGCGGCGCGTGCGTTGCGGGTCTGCTCGAGCAGCTCCTGCAGCGACTGCGCGGCGTTGACCACCGGCTTCGGCGGCGGCGGCGGCGGTGCCGCGGGCGCTTGCTGGGCCAGGGCAACTGCGCTGCCGAGGACGGCGGCGACGAATCCGAGCGCGGCGAGGCGGTTGATCAGCTTATAGGTGTTCATCACTTGGCCTCCTGCGCTGCGGCCTCTGGGGCGCGCACGGGCACGATGATCAGGTCGGGCGCGGTCACCTTGCGGACCACCTTGAGCGCGTCCTCGACGTCGTCGCCGTAGTCGTCATCCACGACCCAGGCCTTCTGGTCCACGTCCCAGTAGCCGGTCTCATCGCCGTCGAGCGTCTGGTACATCAGCGCGGTGCGGCCGATGCGCAGGAAGTTGACGGTGCGCGCGGCCTCGCCCTCGCCCAGCTTGCCTTCGTAGTGGTCGGAGGTGCGGCCGTACTCCATCTCGATGGTGTAGGACTCCAGCAGGCGGCGGTACTTCTCGGCCGTGCTGACGTCGGCGCGGTTCACGGTTTCCTTGAGCGTAACGATGCGCTTGGCGCGCTCTTCCATCAGGAACGGCACGTCGAGCTTCACGAACTGGTCGAGCGTCTCGATCATGCGCTGCATCAGGGGGTAGATCTCGCGGTTGGTGCGGTCGATGTCCGTGATCTGCTGGTTGATCGAGACGACCTCCGCCTCCTGCGACCTGATCTGGATCTCGAGCTGCTCGTTGTAACGGCGCAGGCTCTCGGTCTCGCGCAGCGTGACGCGGTAGTCGTTCAGCATCGTCTGCGTCTCGTCGTCGAGCTGGTTGACGCGCGTCTGCGACGTCGCGGCGGCCCTGTTGGCAGCCTCCTGCTCCTTGACGGTGGAGTTGACGGCCGGGGCCGTGCCGGCCTGGGCGAAGGCCCAGGCCGAGAGCAGCGCGCAGGCCACGCCAACGGTACCCATCGCAGCGCGCTCGATCGACTTGTTCATCCTTTTCTCCATAAGGTCTTCACGGGCGGGCCTTTTGTGCGGCGAGCCGCCACGGCTCTGTCAGGACTGTTCAGGTTATCCCGGACTGTCGCCGGGCAGTGGCGTATCCGCGAGGGCCGGAATTCTACACGGGAATCTCACCGGTTTCCGCCACCGAATCGATGATGCAGTGCAGCATCACCCCTTGCTGCCGCAGGTGTGCAGAATGCATCCGTTCCGAGCGTCGAGGTCCGCATGTCCACCGTCATTTCGCTGCGTCGCCCACCTTTGGTGCATGTCCGGATCGACCGGCCCGAGGCGCGCAACGCGGTCGACCGGCCGACGGCCGAGGC
>JANNLM010000165.1:0-6065 GCA_031396825.1 Gammaproteobacteria bacterium
CCGGCCAGCACGCCGAGCGTGATCCAGATGTCGCCGAAGGTGTGGTGCGCGTCGGCCAGCAGCAGCGGGCTGTTCAGGCGCATGCCGGCGCGGCGCTCGTAGGTCGCGACGAACACGTTCACGGCCAGCACCAGCACCAGCGAGGCGAGTGACGGCGCGTCCATCGTCACGGTGCGCGGGCTGGCCTCGAGCAGCCGCCCGATGGCGGCCTGGACCACCTCGAAGCAGGCGATGCCGAGGAACGCGGCGATGCCCAGCGCGCCGAGCGCCTCGAATTTCTGGTGGCCGTACGGATGTTCGCGGTCGGGCGGCGACGACGACCACTTCGTCACCACCAGGCCGAGCACGTTGTTGGCGCCGTCGGTCAGGCTGTGCAGCGCATCGGCCAGCACCGCGAGCGAGCCGGTGGTGAAGCCGACCACGGCTTTCACCGCGCACACGGCGACGTTGAGCGCGAGCGTGATCCACAGCACGCGCCGCACGGCCGGTGCATAAGCGTTGTCGGTTTGCATCGCGCCATCATGCCATCGGCTGCCGCCGCGATTGCCAACCGGGTTCGTTGACCTGTATCAATGTCGCCAGCCGCCGCCTGCGCTCCAATGGCGGCAACTGCCCGCTGGAGGTGCACCCATGTCGCGCACATCGATCCTTGGCGGCCTGCTGGCCGCGCTGCTCCTCGCCGGCTGCGGGCAGCCGACGGACGACACGGGTGGCTCGGCCAAGGGCGATTTCGGCGCGCCGCAGGGCGAGCCGATCAAGGCCGTCCTGACCAGCCCGCCGCACGTACCGCCGCCGGTCAACCGCAAGCATCCGGCCAAGGTGATCGTGGATCTCGAAGTGCGCGAGCTCGACCTGGAGATTTCCGAGGGCGTGAAGTACACGTTCTGGACCTTCGGCGGCACCGTGCCGGGCAGCTTCATCCGCATCCGCCAGGGCGACACGGTCGAGTTCCACCTCAAGAACCATCCCGATTCGAAGATGCCGCACAACATCGACTTGCACGGCGTGACCGGGCCGGGCGGCGGCGCGGCCTCGAGCTTCACCGCGCCGGGCCACGAGTCCCAATTCACTTTCAAGGCGCTGAACCAGGGCCTGTACATCTACCACTGCGCCACCGCGCCGGTCGGCATGCACGTGGCCAACGGCATGTACGGCCTGATCCTGGTCGAGCCGCCCGAGGGGCTGAGCAAGGTCGACCGCGAGTTCTACGTGGTGCAGGGCGATTACTACACCGTCGGCAAGTACCGCGAGAAGGGCTATCAGGCGTTCGACATGCAGAAAGCGATCGACGAGAACCCGACCTACGTCCTCTTCAACGGCTCCGAGAGCGCCCTGGTCGGCGAGAAGGCGCTGAAGGCCAAGGTCGGCGAAACCGTGCGCATGTACGTCGGCAACGGTGGCCCGAACCTGGTGTCGAGCTTCCACGTCATCGGCGAGATCTTCGACAAGCTGTGGTACGAGGGCGGCACGCACTATCAGGAGAACGTGCAGACCACGCTGATCCCGGCCGGCGGCGCCGCCATCACCGAGTTCAAGCTAGAAGTGCCGGGCACGTACGTCCTGGTGGATCACTCGATCTTCCGCGCCTTCAACAAGGGCGCGCTGGCGCTGATGAAGGTCGAAGGCCCCGAGAACAAGGCGATCTACTCGGGCAAGGAAGTGGACAGCACCTACCTCGCCGAGAAGGCCGGGCCGAGCATGGCGGCGGTGGCGGCGGCAGCCCAGGCGGTCGTCAGCGGGGCGCCGACCAAGGAGCAGCAGATCGCTTCGGGCAAGGCGCAGTACAACGGCACTTGCTCGGTCTGCCACCAGCCCAATGGCGAGGGCCTGCCCGACGTGTTCCCGCCGCTGGCCCAGTCCGACTGGCTGATGAAGGACAGGGAGCGCGCGATCGGGGTCGTGCTGAACGGCCTGACCGGCAAGGTCAGCGTCAACGGCAAGGACTTCAACTCGGTGATGCCGCCGATGAGCCAGCTGTCGAACGACGAGATCGCCAACATCCTCACGTACGTGACGAACGAGTGGGGCAACAGCGGTCCCGCGGTGACGCCGGGCGAAGTCGCCAAGGTGCGCGCGCTGACCAAGCGGCCCGAGGGCGCGGCGCACTGATGCGCGATGGCCTGCTCGCGGCGCTGGCGCTCGTGCTCGCGCTGCCCGCCGCGGCGGACCCGGACTTCCGGAACGTCGACGGCGCGACATTCCAGTCGGTCCTGCCCGTGGCGAAGGACCGCAAGGACGTGACGATCGCAGGGTACCGGCTCGCGCGCGTGCCGGTCACCAACGCCGAGTTCCTCGCGTTCGTGAAGGCCAGTCCGCAATGGCAGCGCGGACGCGCGGCGAAGCTGTTCGCGGACGAAGGCTACCTCAAGCACTGGGCGGGGCCGACGCAGCTCGGCGCGGCCGATCCGGCGCAGCCGGTGGTGCAGGTGAGCTGGTTCGCCGCGGACGCCTACTGCGCCGCGCAGGGCGCGCGCCTGCCGACCTGGCACGAGTGGGAGTGGGCTGCGGCCGCCGACGAGCGCGTCGCCGACGCGCGCAAGGACCCGGTGTGGCGCCAGCGCATGCTCGACTGGTACGCCGAGACCGGCGCGGTGCTGCCGCGCGTGGGCCGCGGGCCCGCGAACCTGCACGGCGTGCAGGACCTGCACGGCCTGGTGTGGGAATGGGTCGAGGACTTCGGCGGGATGATGGTGTCGGGCGACAACCGCGAGCAGGGCACCGATCCCGACCTGATGAAATTCTGCGGCGCCGGCGCAATGACGATGGAACAGAAGGAGAACTACGCCGTGATGATGCGCATCGCGATGCTGTCGTCGCTGAAGGCGGCCTATACCACCGCCAACGTCGGTTTCCGCTGCGCCAGGGACCTGCGATGAAGGCGCTGCTGGTCGCGCTGACCCTGTGCGCCGCGTCCGCCGCAGGCGCCGCCACGCCCGAAGACTCGTTGTACCAGCTGCGGACGCCGCTGACCGACCAGTCCGGCAAGGCAGTGAAGCTGGACCTTTACGATGGCCGGCCGGTGCTGGTCACGATGTTCTACAGCAGTTGCCCGCACGTCTGCCCGATGCTGGTTTCGACGATCCAGCGCTACGAGCGCGACCTGCCCGATGCCAGCCGCGGCCGCCTGCGCGTGCTGATGGTCAGCCTCGATCCCGAGCGCGACACGCCGGCCAAGCTGACCGAGGTGGCGCAGCGCCACCACGCGGACCTGGCGCGCTGGACCTTCGCGCGCGCCGCCGAGGCCGACGTGCGGCGCCTCGCCGCCGTGCTGAACATCCAGTACCGTCAGTTGCCGGACGGCGAGTTCAGCCACTCGACCGTGATCACGCTGCTCGATGCACAGGGCCGGCTGCAGAAGCAGACCTCGTCATTGTTGCGACTCGACCCGGACTTCGCCGCGGCACTGAAGGCGGCCACCGCGAAGCGCTGAGCCGCCCATGGTGTTCGCGTACCCGTTCCGCGTCTTCTTCCTGTCGGCTGCGATGCTGGCCGCGCTGGTCGTGCCGGCCTGGCTCGCGCTGCTGCTGCACGACGCCCACGCGCCGCTGGCCTTCGCGCCGCTGCACTGGCACCAGCACGAGATGCTGTTCGGCTTCCTGCACGCGGCGATCGCCGGCTTCCTGCTCACCGCCGTGTGCGCCTGGACCGGCACCGAGCGCCTGCACGGCGCGCCGCTCGCCGCGCTATGGCTCGTGTGGCTCGCCGGCCGCGTGCTGATGGCCGTCGGCGCCGGCGCGCCGGCGTGGCTGGTGCACGCGGTCGACCTCGCGTTCCTGCCGCTGGTCATGCTCGATGCCGGCCGGCGCATCTGGCAGGCGCGCCAGCACCGCCAGCTGATCGTGCTCGCCGTGCTCGGCGCGCTGTGGGCCATGGAACTCGGCTTCCACCTCGACCCCGCCGGCCCCCACGCGCGCGGCGCGCTGCTCGCGGCGATGCTGCTGATGCTGGTGATCGGCGGGCGCATCACGCCGGCGTTCTCGGGCAACTGGTTGCGGCTGCGCGGCACTGATCCGGGCCGCGTCGAAGTGAAGCCGTGGCTCGAGCGCCTCACGCTGGGCGCGGTAGCCGCCGTGGTCGTCACGCAGGTCGCGGCCGTGCCGGCGGGAGTCTCCGCGGTGGCCGCAGTCCTGGCCGCCGCGGCCAGCCTCATGCGGCTCGTGCTGTGGCGCGGCTGGCTGGTGCGCGCCGAGCCGCTGCTGTGGATCCTGCACCTGGCGCTGGCCTGGATTCCGCTCGCGTTGCTGCTGCTGGCGGCAGCGGAACTGGGTTACGTGCCGGCCAGCGCGTGGGTCCACGCGGCCGGCGCCGGCGCGATGGGCTCGCTGACGCTCGGCGTCATGGCGCGCGTGGCGCTCGGCCATACCGGCCGGCCGCTGACGCTGCCTGCCGGCATGACCGCGGCATTCGTGCTGATGCTGGCCGCCGGCGTCGCGCGCGTGCTGACCACGCTGCAGGCGTTGCCGTGGCGCGCGGGACTCGTGGCCGCGGCAGTCCTGTGGACCGCGGCGCTGCTGATCTTCCTCGTGCGCTACGTGCCGGTACTGACGCGCCCGCGCGTCGACGGCACGCCCGGCTGAGCGGCTAGCCGCAGTTGCCGATCCAGCCGCAGCTGGTGCAGCTCTGGCAGCCCTCGTGGCGCACGACGGCGTGCGCGCCACAGTCGGGGCAGGGGGCGCCGAGCAGCGGCCGCGTTTGCGCGGCTGCGGGTGACTCCAGCACGCCGAGCGGTTTCAGCGGCGCGCCAGACTCGTCGAGGATGCCGAGCATGCGGTAGCGGTGCAGCGCCAGCGCCGCCAGGTAGGCGACCGTGGACGGGTACAGCTGCGCGCTCCGCGCCCGGCACGCGGCCGAGGAAGGTGCCGCCGGTCTCCGGGAACGACAGCAGCTTGGCGAGCTTGGCGCCGATCCAGGCCGGATCGATCACGCGCATGTCCAGCGACAGCAGGCGGCACAGCCCGTCGAGGTCGCGCGGATAGTCGCCGTAAAGCGCCATCGCATACGGGCGGCGCTGGCCGTCCGGCATCTGCAATTCCTTGAGCACCAGCGCGGCGTCGTCGCCGGTGGCCGGGTTCTTCACGTCCACGGTCCACGACATGGTGCCGTCGGTGCCGGTCTTGGGCTCCTTCAGGCTGAACATGGCATCGAGCACCGGCCCGGTCTTCGCATCCGACAGCGCTCCCAGTTCCTCGACGCGGAAGCGCACCACCTGCGCCATGGCCGAGACCACGCTGGGCATGCGTTTCTTTTCCCCATGCGGGGGAAAGGCCATGTCGAATGCGTCGTCGCTCACCGTCTTGGCCAGGGTATCGAGCTTGAGCCTGAGCCAGCCCGGATCGTTGGCGCGCATGTCCATCGACAGCGTCTTGGCCAGGGCGCCGAGGCCGCGCGGCTGCTCGCTGCCGTTTACCCAGACTTCGAACGGGCGCACTTTGCCGTTTTCCACGTGGCCGACGAACAGGCAGAAATCGCCGTGCGCGTATTCGATCATGTAGCTCCACGCCGGATTGCCGCCGGCGAGCTTGGGCCGCCCGGGCCATCTGAGCGAAGCCAGCACCGGCGCCGGCACGTCCTTGATCTGGATGCGCCGGTTGACGTCGCTGCTGACGAAGTCCTGCGGCTGCATGGCTTGCGTGCTGTCCACCGACAGCACCGAGCCGAGTACGTTGTTGGGGCGGTAGGTGGCCAGCCCCTTCAGTCCGGATTTCCACGCGGCCAGGTACAGTCCCTGGAACTCCTCGTAGGGATAGTTCTCCGGCACGTTGACCGTTTTGGAGATGCTGGTGTCGATATACGGCGCGACGGCCGCCACCATGGCTTCGTGCGCCGCGGCCGAGATTTCCAGCGCGGTGACGAAATACTCGGGCAGGGTGTCGTCGCCGCCTTGGGCGGGACCGGGCAGGACGCCCGCGGCGCGCAAATGGTGGAACAGGCGCCAGGCGTAATCCTCGACCGTAAACTCCTGCAGCGTGCCGTCGGCCATGCGTTTCTTGCGCGTGTAAGTCCAGGAAAACGGCGGTTCGATGCCGTTCGACGCGTTATCGGCGAAAGCCAGGCTGATGGTGCCG
>JANNLM010000212.1:0-6487 GCA_031396825.1 Gammaproteobacteria bacterium
GGAAAAGCTGCGCAAGGTGTTCTGGGTCGTGCTCGACTTCTTCGAGAAGAACCCCAAGGTCGCGCAGCTGATCATGAGCTCGGTGTACATCAACACCTGGCGCAAGACGCAGAACTACCAGAACCCGCAGTTGTTCGGCGCCTTCATGCGCGTGCTCGGCGAGGGCCGCGCCCGCGGCGTCCTCAACGACCAGGTCGACGAGAAGATCCTGCTCGACTACATCCTCGGCGTGCTGGGACGGCTGGTGGCGATGCACATCCACCGCGGCCAGAAGAAGCCGCTCACGGCGCAGGCGACCGTGCTGTTCGAGATGCTCTGGCGCGCGATTTCGAAGCCGGCGTCCAAGTAATCCGGTTCGAGACCTGCTACCCGTCCGCGAACATCCGGGCTTCGAATCGCTGCGCGGTGAAAGGTTCGGATTCCCGGATGCCCGCCTTGCGCAGCAGCTGACGCACGAATTCTTCCGGCGCCGGCAGCTGTTCCCACATCACCGGCAGGAACACGCCACGGCGTGACTCGGATTCGAGCTGCAACCCGTCCACGTGCGGGCGCAGCCTGGCGTGCAGATCCGCGCGCGCAGTGAACGGCAGCGGCGCCAGCGGCGTCAGCACGTGCACTTCGAAGGACAGGCGCGCGAGCTCCCCGCGCTCGAGGGCCGGGAACCGCGGATCGCGGAAGGCCGCGGCCCAGGCGTTGTCGATCAACTGGTCGGCCAGGCGCGGCGCGGCCTCGGTGCGGCCGACGCAGCCGCGCAGCTCGGCACCGATGTGCAGCGACACGAAGCAGGCGCCGGGCCGGGCCAGCGCGCCCTGCAGCGCGGCGTCCGGCGCCAGCGGCCGGCCGTGCTCGACCCCGTGGCGCACCGACTCGCGCGCCAGCGCCAGCAGCGCCGCCCCATCCGCTTCGGACAACTCCATCCGTGCAGGTTAACCCCGTTGGGGCAAGCCGGCCGTTCATAGGGCAGGACCCACCGCAATTCCCCGGAGCCGCCAATGCGCCGTCACCTCGCCGTCCTCACCTGCAGCACCCTGCTGGTCATCGCCTGCGCGCGCACCGTGCCCAAGGAAGAAGACCAGGCAGCTGCCGAGTCGCCGCCGGCGGCCGAGGTCGAGGCGCTGGCCGACTCGGCGCAGGTCTCGCGCAAGGCCAAGCTGGCGAACGCCCCGGCCGAGCAGCGCTTGCGGGAAAGCTACCAGGCCGCCGGCGCCGCCATCGCGCCGCCGCTGGCTTCGCCCGATCCGCTCGGCGCCGGGCGCTACGCGCCGATGGTCCAGGACCGCGAGACCTACGCGCACGTGGAGGACGGCTCGGTGCTGCGCGTGGCCGAGCACCCGGTCTCCACCTTCAGCATCGACGTGGATACCGGCAGCTACTCGAACATCCGGCGCTTCCTGCGCGACGGCGCGCTGCCGCGCCAGGACGCGGTGCGCGTCGAGGAGATGATCAACTACTTCGACTACAGCTACGCGCCGCCGAAGGATCGCAGCCAGCCGTTCTCGGTGCACACCGAGCTCGCGCCCGCGCCCTGGAACGGCAAGACCCACTTGCTGCGCGTCGGCCTGCAGGGCTGGAAGCCGCCCTCCGGAAAAGATGGCGTCGAGCTGCCGCCGTCCAACCTCGTGTTCCTGGTGGACGTATCCGGTTCGATGCAGGACCCGGACAAGTTGCCGCTGGTGAAGTCGAGCCTGCAGCTGCTGGTCAACGAGCTCGGCCCGCGCGACTCGATTGCGCTGGTGGTCTACGCCGGCGCGGCGGGCGTCGTGCTCGAGCCCACGCCCGGCGACCGCAAGGCGAAGATCCTTTCGGCGCTCGACCGGCTCGAGGCCGGCGGCAGCACCAACGGCGCCGCCGGCATCGAGCAGGCCTACGCGCTCGCCGAGCGCGCCTTCGTGCGCCACGGCATCAACCGCGTGCTGCTGGCGACCGACGGCGACTTCAACGTCGGCACGGTGGATTTCGAGCAGCTCAAGGACCTGGTCGAGGAGAAGCGCAAGTCGGGCGTGGCGCTGTCGACGCTGGGCTTCGGCACGGGCAACTACAACGACCAGCTCATGGAGCAGCTGGCCGACGCCGGCAACGGCAACTACACGTACGTCGACGGCCTCGCCGAAGCGCGCCGCGCGCTGGTGCAGATGCGCGGCGCCACGCTGCAGACCATCGCCAGGGACGTGAAGATCCAGGTCGAGTTCAACCCGGCCACGGTGGCAGAGTACCGCCTGATCGGCTACGAGAACCGCGCGCTCAAGCGCGAGGACTTCAACAACGACCAGATCGACGCCGGCGAGATCGGTGCCGGCCACTCGGTGACGGCGCTGTACGAGATCGCGCTGCGCGGCTCGGGCGGCGAGCGCATCGAGGGACTGCGTTACCAGGGCGGCGACGGCAGGAGTTCAGCCAATGCGGAGCTCGCGTTCCTGCGACTGCGCTACAAGCCTGTCACCGGCCTGCCGGCCGGCGGAGCTCCGGATGGCGACACCAGCAAGCTGATTGAGCAGTCGATCACGCGCGACGCCATGGCACCGAGCCTGGCGCAGGCCAGCGCGTCGCTGCGCTTCGCGGCCTCGGTCGCGGCCTTCGGCCAGATCCTGCGCGGCGGGCGCTACACTGAGCGCTACGGTTACGCGGACGTGCTGGCGCTCGCGCGCGCGGCGCGCGGTGACGATGCGCAGGGCTGGAAGAAGGAGTTCATCCAGCTGGTCGAACAGGCGCAGGAACTGGGCACGCAAGCGGCGAACCGTGGCACACCGGAGGTCAGCGACTGAGCGTCGAGGCGGCGGTCGCGCCCGTCGAAGGCACTGGCGACGAGGCGCTGATGCAGGCGTACGCGGGGGGCGACATGGCGGCGTTCGAGGCGCTGTACCGGCGCCACAAGGACGCCCTGTACCGCTACCTGCTGCGCGGCACTTCGTCGCCGGACTTCGCCGCCGACCTGTTCCAGGACGTGTGGAAGAACCTGATCCAGGCCCGCATACGTTACCGTCCCGACGCGCCGTTCGGCGCTTTCCTGTTCAAGCTCGCGCACAACCGCCTGATGGATCATTTCCGCATGCAGCGCCCGACCACCGCGGTGTCCGAGGACCTGCCGGCGCCGGAGAGCGAGCGGCCGGACCACACGGTCGAGCGCCGCGCGCAGGCGGCGCGGCTGCTGCGGGCCCTGGCGCTGCTGCCGGCGGAGCAGCGCGAGGTCATCGTGCTGCGCGAGGAGCGCGACCTCACGCTCGAGCAGATCGCCGAGATCCAGGGCGTGGGGCGAGAGACGGTGAAAAGCCGGCTGCGTTACGCGCTGGCCAAGTTGCGGGAGGTGCTCGATGACGCAGCGTGACGTTCGACCGACGGGCGACCGCGAGCTCGAGCAGTACCTCGAGGGGGGCAGCAAGCTGTCGCGGCGCTACCGCGACGCGAGCGGCGAGGGCGCGCCGCCGGACCTCGACGAGGCCATCCTCGCGCAAGCGCGCGCCGAGCTGCGGCGCAAGCCGAACCTGAATCCCTGGCTGGCGTCGATGGCGCTGGCCGCGTCGCTCGTGCTGGGGGTGAACCTGGCGTGGAACCTGTATCAATCCGCGCCGCAGCCGGGTGAAACGCAGGTGCTGTCCGGGCCGCTGGCCAAGAAAAAGGCCAGCGACGACTTCGTGCCCGAGCCGCCGGCGCTGGCCAGCCCCGAGCCGTCGCCGCAGCCGCATAGCAAGGCGCGCGCACCGGCCGAGGTTCCAGCGCGCGAGGCCTTGCGCGAGCGCGACGCCGGGCTGGCGGCACGGGAAGAAGAAAAGCGTCTCGACGTGGCGCAGGCCCAGCAGCGCGCGGCGATGGCGCGCGAGCAGGCCACGGAGTCGGAGTCCCAGCGACGCGAGACGATGTCCTCGCGCGATGCGGCGGGAGCCTCGGCGTACGCGGCGCCGGCACCCGCGATCGCACCCATGGCCGCGCTGGCCGACGCGGCGCCCATGCCGGAAGCGCAGAAGATCGATCACCTGATCAACCACATCGGCAACCTGGCGGGCGCGACCTTCGTGCGCAATGGCAAGGACTACGGCGCAACCGAGGCCGCCAAGCACCTGCAGTACAAGCGCGAGAAAGCGGGCGATCGCATCAAGACCGCCGACGACTTCATCCGGCTGTGCGCATCGCACTCGTTCTTGTCGGGCGACGCCTACCTGATCCGCTTCGCCGATGGCCGCACGCGCACCGCCGAAGACGTGCTCCGGGAAGAACTCTCCCGAATCGAAGCGCGCTAGCGCAGCAAACCCACCAGCATCCCCGCGCCCAGCACCAGCAGCACCGCGCCCATGGCGCGGTCGATCCAGTGCGCGACGTGGCGCAGCTTGCGGCGCGTGGTCTCGTTGCCGAGCATGGTGGCGACGAAGGCGAACCAGCCGAAGGTCGCCAGAGGAATCCACACGCCGAGCGTGACCTTCAGCGCCGCGGACACCGGCCCGGTGACCACCGCGGTGAACAGGGCGACGAAGAACAGCACGGCTTTCGGGTTCAGCACGTTGGTCAAGACCCCGATGCCGAAGAACCTGGCGTAATCGCCGGGCTGCGCAGCCGGCAACTCCTCGGCCGTGTCGGGCAGGGGCTTCGCGCGCACGGCCTGCGATCCCATCCACAGCAGGAACAGCGCGCCGGCGACGCCCAGCACGGTCAGCGACTGCGGATAGCGTTGCGTCAGCCAGTTCAGGCCGAACAGGCCGTAAGCGACGTGGAACAGGATGCCGCTGCCGATGCCGGCCGCGGTCCAAACCCCCGCGCCGCGGCCGAAGGCCAGCGATTGGCGCACGACCATGGCGAAATCCGGGCCGGGGCTCGCCACCGCCAGCGCATGCGCCAGCGCCACCGTCAGGAACACCGCCCACTCGGACTGGATCATGTGCCCGCTCCGGGCCACGGCCCAGGCGACACGCCGACATCCTTCTGCACCGTCTCTTCCTGGTAGATCGTCATGCCGCGCGCCTGGTAATTCTTCAGCGCGATCGGATGGTCGAGCGTGCAGGTATGGACCCAGACGCGCTTTGCGCCCATCGCCCAGGCCTGCTCGATCGTGCGCGTCAGCAGGTGTCCGCCCAGTTTGCGGCCGATGAAGTCCGGCGCGATCCCGAAGTAGGCGATCTCGACGTCGTCGCCCTGTTTTTCGAGCTCGAAGTAACCCGCGGGCGTGCCGGCGACGTACAGGACCCAGGTCTGGTGCTCGGGCCGGTCGAGCCATTGCATCCAGCGCTCCCAGCTCCACGGCAGGCGGTCGATCCAGTGCCAGGCGCCGCCGACGCTGGTGTACAGGAAGCGGTTCAGGGCGGGCGAGGGAATCTCCGCGCGCACGACCTGCGGCGCGGGCGCGGGCACCGGCGAGCGGCGCAACAGCGCCGGGTCCCGCATCTCCAGGTACCAGGTGGTGACGGAACGCCTGGCCGCCTCAGGCGGCATAGGTTTCCTCGAGGTATTGCAGGATCGCGGCCGACTCGAACATTTCCTTGCCGGTGTTCGGATCGATCAGGTAGGGCAGCTGCACGTGGCCGGTGCGGTCGGCCAGCACCTTCCTGTTGCGCGTGGTGTCCTTGGCCGACTTGTGCAGCTTGTCGCGCACCGCCGGCGGACCCAGGTCCTTCCAGTGGCCCTTGCCGGTATTGCGCAGCACGTACGGAATTTCCAGTTCGCACAGGTATTCACGCACCAGGCGCGAGTAGGGGCTCGCCTCGAAACTGAACAGCTCGAGCGGCAGCGCCGGCGCGCGCGACGGGCGCATGCGGATGCCGCGGCCGCCGCGCACGATCGTCGCCAGCGTCGAGGTCGCCACCTTGATGCGGCGGTCGAGCAGGCCCGGCGCGGCCTTGTAGTCGGCGTAGGTCTCGAGCAGATAGGCGACGATGTCGGCCGATTCGTACATCTGGCGGCCGGTGTTCGGATCCACCAGGAACGGGAACTGGAACTTGCCGCCCATCTCCTTCACGCGCGGACGGAAGCGCTTGCCGCCCTTGGGGCAGGGGTAGACCTTCGCGTCGAGGTCGAGCTCGGTGAGGGCCTCGCGCACCAGGCGGCAGTACGGGCAATCCTCGTACTCGTACAGCTCCAGCGGCAGCGAAGGCGGGCGCGAGGCCGGCCGGTAGGCGGCGGTGCCCCGCCAGCCGCGCAGCTGGCTGGCCAGAAGGGAGGTCGCGACCGCCAGCTGGTGCCGCAAGCCCATGGGCTAAGGTCCGGAAAACAAAGGGCGCGCAGGTTAAACCTTCCCGGCCCTTGGCGCATCTCAGTGACAATGACGACCATGGTCGCGATCGCGGACTCGGGGGGCTGGGCGCAGGCGGGGCAGGCGGGCGATGAGCCCGCGCTGGTCAGCCGGGCCAGGGGCGGGGACTCCCGCGCCTTCGAGCAGCTGTATCGCCGCCATAGCGCCAAGGTTTTTGGCTTGTGCGTGCGCCTGTGCCAGGGCGACCGCGCCAAGGCCGAGCAGGCCACCCAGGACGCCTTCGTGCGGGCCTGGGAGAAGCTCGACGGCTTTCGC
>JANNLM010000139.1:0-19149 GCA_031396825.1 Gammaproteobacteria bacterium
GAGGCGCACTACTCGAAGCAGGAGATCCTCGAGGCCTACCTCAACGAAGTGCACCTCGGCCAGGACGGCGGCCGCGCGATCCACGGCTTCGGCCTGGCCAGCCAGTTCTACTTCAACAAGCCGCTGCCCGAGCTGCAGCCGCAGGAAGTCGCGCTGCTGATCGCGCTGGTCAAGGGGCCGTCGTTCTACAACCCGCGGCGCAATCCCGAGCGCGCGCTGGAGCGGCGCAACCTCGTGCTCGGCAGGCTCAAGACCGCCGGCTACATCACCGAGCAGGAACACGCCGTCGCGTTGAAGCGGCCGCTGGGTACCGTTGGCGGCACCACCGGCGGCACCGTGCAATACCCGGCGTTCGTGGACCTGGTGAAACGCCAGCTGGTCGGCCAGTACGCGGATGCCGACCTCACCAACGAAGGGCTGCGCATCTTCACCACGCTCGACCCGCGCGCGCAGGAGCTGCTCGAAAAGCGCCTGGTCGATGGCCTGCCGGCGCTGGAGAAAGGCCGCAAGCTGAAGGCTGGCACGCTCGAGGGCGCCGGCGTGATCACCAGCGTCGAGGACGGCAAGGTGCTGGCGCTGGTCGGCGGGCGCCAGGTGCGCTTCCCCGGCTTCAACCGTGCGCTCGATGCGCGCCGGCCGATCGGCTCGCTGGCCAAGCCGTTCGTGTACCTCGCCGCGCTGATGCAGCCCGAGCGATACGGGCTCGGCACGATCTTGCAGGACGAGCCGATCGAGCTGGAGTCGCCGCCCGGCACGAAATGGGCCCCGCAGAACTACGACAAGACCACGCACGGGCCGGTGCCGCTGTTCATGGCGCTGGCGCAGAGCTACAACCTGGCGACGGTGCACCTCGGCCTCGACGTCGGCGTCAACAACGTGCGCGAGATCTTCCGCGCGGCCGGCATGCTGGAGGACCCGCCGGCCCTGCCGTCGATGTTCCTCGGCGCGCTCGAGCTGGCCCCGCTCGAAGTGGCGCAGCTCTACAACACGCTCGCCGCCTCGGGGTACCGCGCGCCGCTGCTGGCGATCCGTGAGGTCATGACGCGCGAAGGCAAGCCGCTGACGCGCTACCCGCTGCGCGTGCGCCAGACGTTGCCGGAGGTGCCGGTGTTCCTGCTGAACTGGGGGCTGGAGCAGGTGATGCTGAACGGCACCGGCGCGTCGGTGTATGCCTACGTGCCACCGGACCTGCGCCTGGCCGGCAAGACGGGCACCACCGACGAACTGCGCGACAGCTGGTTTGCCGGCTACGGCGAGGATCGCTCGATCGTCATCTGGGTCGGCCGCGACGACAACCAGCCGGCGGGCCTGACCGGTGCTTCCGGCGCGCTGCAGATCTGGGCGCCGCTGGTGCGCGACCTCGGCGTCAAGGGCTTCAATCCCGAGGTGCCGGCAGGCATCGAGTCGGTCCTTACCGACGCCGAGAACGGTTTGCGCGCAGACGAGGCCTGCGGCTCGGCCATTGCGATACCCTATGCCGAAGGTCACGCTCCCGAGGAATACTCTTCATGCGCCAGCTGGTCGGCGCCCTTCAACTGGTTCAAGCGCATCATCCGGCCGCGCACCGAGTAGCGCTGCTGCTGGTGCTGTCGCTGTCCGCATGCACCTTGCCGCAGAAGCCGCAGGACGGCGTGCCGCCGCGCCCGGCGAACGTGCCGACCGAGCCGCCGGTCGCGCCCAAGCCCAACCAGTACGGTTTCCGCGAGGACGCGGGCTACGCGCGCTCGGCCGAGGAAGTCAGCGGCGCGGCGGTGATCAACCTGTTGAACCGCGCGCGCAGCGACCTGTCGGCCGGCCGCGTCGAGCAAGCCGTGGACGCGCTCGAGACGGCGCTGCAGATCGAGAAACGCAACCCGTTCGTCTGGCAACAACTGGCGCGCGCGCACCTGCAGCGCTTCCAGCCGGAGGACGCCGAGATCGTCGCGCAGCGGTCCAACGGATTTGCCCGCGGCAACCCGTACATCGAGATCGAGAACTGGCGCACGATCGCGCAGGCGCGCAACGCGCGCGGCGACCGCGCCGGCGCCGAGCAGGCGCGCGCCAAGGTCAAGGAGCTGCAGGCCCGGATCGAGGAAGAGTAGGGGCATGGAAGCAGCCCCTCTCGCAACGGCGTTTGCTGCCGATGGCCCGCTGGCTCGCGAGGTCAAGGGCTACGCGCCGCGCGACGTGCAGGTCGCCATGGCCGAGGCCGTGCGCGACGCGCTGGCGCGCCAGCAGACGCTGGTGGTCGAGGCGGGCACCGGCACCGGCAAGACCTTCGCGTATCTGGTGCCGGCGCTGCTCGCCGGCCAGCGCGTGGTCATCTCCACCGGCACGCTGAACCTGCAGGACCAGCTGTTCTACCGCGACCTGCCGCGCGTGCGCGACGCGCTCGGCCTGCCGGCGCGCATCGCGCTGCTCAAGGGCCGCGCCAATTACCTGTGCCGCCACCGCCTCGACAAGGCTGTGCAGCAGCCGGCCGGGCGCCACGAGATCGTCAAGCTGCGCCAACTGCAGGACTGGGCGCAAAAAACCGAATCCGGCGAGATGCAGGAGTGCGGCGCCCTCGGCGACGACGACGCGCTGCTGCCGCGCGTGACCTCGACCGCCGAAAATTGCCTGGGCAGCACCTGTCCCGATTTCGAGGAGTGCTTCGTGGTGAAGGCGCGCCGCAACGCCCAGGCCGCCGACGTGCTGGTGGTGAACCACCACCTGCTGCTGGCGGACTTCGTGCTGCGCGAGGAGGGCTTCGGCCAGATCCTGCCGGGCGCCGACGCCGTGATCGTGGACGAGGCGCACCAGCTACCGGAGCTGGCCACGCGCTTCTTCGGCACGCGCGCGTCCACGCGCCAGCTGCACGAACTCGCGCAGGACTGCGGCGACATTGCCGCGGAGCTCAAGGACGTGCCCGACCTGCGCCAGGCGGCGGCCGCGCTGGCCGACGCCAATGCCGCGCTGGAAGCGGCATTCACCGGCGTGCAGGGACGCGAAGCGCTGGGCGTGTTCCTGGCGCGCGCCAAGGCTGCCGCGGGCGTGGGCGGGGTGCGCGCGGCGCTCGACGGCCTGCTGGAGAACCTCAAGCCGCTGGCCGAGCGCACGCCCGAGCTCGGCGCCGGCGCGCTGCGTGCCGCCGATCTCGCGCAGCGCCTGGCGCTCATCTGCGACACCGACGAGAGCCGCGTGTCCTGGGTCGAGGCGACGGGACGCGGCGGCAGCCTGCAGGCGACGCCGATCCGGGTCGACCAGGATTTCCAGCGCCTGCGCGACAGCCACGCCGGAGCCTGGGTGCTGACCTCGGCGACGCTGGCGGCGGGCGAGGATTTCTCGCACTTCCGCGCCCAGCTCGGCCTCGACGGCGCGCGCACGCTCAAGCTCGACAGCCCGTTCGATTTCGAGCGGCAGGCGCGGCTGTTCCTGCCCAGGGGCCTGCCCGATCCCAACGAGCCGACGTACACCGCACGCGTGGCGGAAATCGCGCGCGCCATCGTGGACGCCAGCGGCGGCGGCGTTTTCGTGCTGTGCACCAGCCACCGCGCGCTGCGCGACATCGCCACGCGGCTGCGCGAAAGCGTGAGGGTGCCGCTGCTGGTGCAGGGCGAGGGCTCGCGCACCGAGCTGCTGGACGCCTTCACGCATGCCGGCAACGCCGTGCTGGTGGGGACGGCGAGTTTCTGGGAAGGGGTGGACGTGCGCGGCCTGGCGCTGCGCGTGGTCATCATCGACAAGCTGCCGTTCGCCGCGCTGGGCGACCCGGTGTTCGAGGCGCGCCTCAAGGCGATCCGCGAGGCCGGCGGCGAGCCCTTCATGGAGTACCAGCTGCCGCAGGCGATCATGATCCTGCGCCAGGGCGTCGGGCGGCTGATCCGCGATCCCGCCGACCGCGGCCTGCTGGTGCTGTGCGACCCGCGGCTGCGCTCGCGCGGTTACGGCCGCACCGTGCTCGAGAGCCTGCCGGCGATGCCCGAAGTGTCCAGCCTCGACGAGGCCCGCGCCTGGCTCGACGAAATCCGGGCTGCGGCGTGAGCACCTACCTGGCGGTGGATACGGCCACCGAGGCCTGCTCGGTGGCGTTGTCGGTGGATGGCGCGGTGAGCGCGCGCTTCGAGCCGATGCAGCGCGAGCACACGCAGAAGCTGCTGCCGATGATCGAGCAGGTTCTGGCCGGCGCCGGCAAGTCGGTGGCGCAGCTCGACGGCATCGTCTGCGGCATCGGCCCCGGCAGCTTCGCCGGCCTGCGCATCGGCCTGGGCGTGGTCAAGGGCCTGGCGCTGGCGCGCGACCTGCCGGTGGCGGGCGTGTCGTCGCTGGCCATGCTGGCTCAGCGCGCCATGCGGCTCGACGGCGCGACGCAGGTGGCGGCGATCATCGACGCGCGCATGAACGAGGTGTACTTCGGCGCCTACCGGCGCGATGCCGCTGGCCTGGCCGCGGTGCTGCTGGCCGACCGGGTGTGCGCGCCCGAGGGCGTGCCGGCGCTCGAAGGCGGCAGTTGGCGCGGGGTGGGCACCGGCTGGGGCCGCTACGAGGCGGTGCTGCGGCAGGCGGCCGGCGGTACGCTCGAAGTCATCGACGGCGCCGCGCTGCCACACGCGGAGGACGCCCTGGCGCTGGGCGTCCCCGTGCTGGCCGCGGGCCAGGGCGCCTCGGCCGATGCGCTGGCGCCGGCCTACCTGCGCGACCGCGTCGCGCTGACCCTGGAGGAGCAGGCCGCGCTACGGCGCTAGAATGGGGGCCTGGAGGTACCGCTCATGTCCTACCGCCCCAAGCTTCTGGGCCTGTGCGCAGCGCTGCTGGTCGCAGGCTGCGCGACCCAGCCGGTTCCACCGGCCACCGCCACCGAGACCGCAACCGAGGCGTCGGCCTACCCGACGTCTTGCGTGCGCGAAACCGGCACCCGCATCCGGCTGCCGCCCGGGGCCTGCGTCTCGTTGCCGGGGCGCGCCTACACCCGCGACGACATCGACTATACCGGCGCGTTGTCGCTCGGCGAGGCGCTGTTCCGGCTCGGCGCGTTCTGATCCTTCACACCGCGCCCGCCTTTCTCAGCAGTTCGGCCACCGCCTCGGCGACGACGCGGTAGCCCTGCGCGTTGGCGTGGATCTGGTCGGATTTCAGGCTGCGGTCGCCCAGCACGTCCGGCAGCACCTCGTTCTCCAGCGGCAGGCGGAAGCGCTCCGCCAGCTCGGCGTACATCGGCTCGCTGGAAAGACCGATCAGCTTGGGCTCGGGCACGCCCAGCAGCACCAGCGGCAGGTTGCGGCTGCGAATCTCGTTGATCATCGCTTCCAGGTTGGCGCGCATCTCGCCGCGGCCGCCCTGGCGCAGCATGTCGTTGCCGCCCAGGCACAGGATCACCAGCGCGGGCTGGTGCTCGTCCAGCGTCTCGGCCAGGCGCTCGCGGCCCCCGGCGGTGGTCTCGCCCGGCACGCCGGCGTTGACCACGGGGCGGCCGATCAACCGCTGCAACTGCGCGGGATAGCTCTCCTCGGGGCTCGCGCCGCTGCCATAGGTGAGGCTGTCGCCGAAGGCGAGCACCGTCGCATCCGGCGCGAGGCGGGCGAGTCGCGGCACTTTCTCGCCGCACCCGGCGAGCAGCAGGCAAGCCAGCGCAACGGCTGACGTAAACTGCGCCAGCCTCAAGGCAAGCAACCTGTCACCGACCGCCGGAGTGGTCCGCATGATTTACACCCTGGAGAACCGCGCCCCCAAATTCCCGGGAGCGGATTATTTCATTGCCGACAACGCCGTGGTGGTCGGGTCGGTGACGCTGGCGCCGAACGCCAGCATCTGGTTCAACTGCGTGGTGCGCGGCGACACCGACGACCTCATCATCGGCGAGAACAGCAACGTCCAGGACGGCTCGGTGCTGCACACCGACCCGGGCATCAAGCTGCGCATCGGCCGCGACGTGACGGTTGGCCACATGGTGATGCTCCATGGCTGCGACATCGGCGACAACACGCTGATCGGCATCAAGTCGGTGATCCTCAACCACGCGAAGATCGGCAAGAACTGCATCATCGGCGCCAACACCCTGATCACCGAGGGCAAGGAGATCCCGGATGGCTCGCTGGTGATGGGCTCGCCGGGCAAGGTGGTGCGGCCGGTGACGCCGCAGGAAATCCAGATGATCACCCAGAGCGCGCGCCACTACGTCGACAACGCCAGGCGCTACCGGCAGCACCTGCGACCGGCCTGACGCGGCTTCAGCCCTTGTCCTGCTTGGGCGTGTCGTAGCGCAGCACCTTGCCGCTGCCGGGCTGGATCAGCGACCAGCCGCGCGCCGGCAGCTCGATGCGCACCGCAGCGCAGGTCGGCATCTCGTCGAACGGGCAGTCCTTGGCCAGGTCGCGCGCGAAGTTGCTGATCCCCGGGTTGTGGCCGAACAGCATGACGTCGTCGAATTCGGGCGACAGGGTGCGCACGATGTGCAGCAGGGTCCAGGCCGACGCCTCGTAGATGTGCGGATTCAGCACGATCTCGTCGAGGTGCATGTTGAGCTCCTCGGCGAACAGCCGAGCCGTCGTCATTGCGCGCGTCGCCGGGCTCGAGACGAGCAGGTCCGGCTTGACGTCGGCCTTGCGCAGCCTCGAGGCGATGGCCGGCGCCTCCTTGCGGCCGCGCGGGTTGAGCGGGCGCTCGAAGTCGGACAGCTCCGGATAGTCGCGCGAGGACTTGGCGTGACGGACCAGCGTCAGGATCCTCATGGCGGGATCCGGGCCAGGTAGATGTCGAACCGCGCCTGCGTGCCGGCCAGCGCGAGGGACGGCTCGCGGCCAGCCAGCGGCGGCGCGGACTTCGGGCGTTTGACCACTACGCGCCGGCGCGCGTTCGCCGCGGCCAGCAACTCGTCGGCATCGGCGTCGCCGCCGGTCAGCTCGCGCAGCAGCTGCATTTCCTTCTTGGCCAGCGCGGTCTTGCCCCGTCCGGGGTACATCGGGTCGAGGTAAACCACGTCGAACGTCGGGGGCGCGCCCATCAGCTTGCGCGAGTCGAGGCAGATGATCTCCGTGCGTGCGGCCGCTTCGGCCGTGGCCGCGTCGAGCCGCGCGCGCTGGCGCGCATCGGTCAGCAGCGTCGCCAGCGTCGGGTTGCGCTCGGCCAGCGTCACCTGCGCGCCCAGCGCGGCCAGCGTGAAGCCGTCGCGGCCCAGGCCGGCGGTGGCGTCGAGCACGCGCAACGCGCGCTCCTTGTGCAGCCCGACGGCGCGCGCCAGCAGCTGGCGGCGGCCCGCGGCGATGCGCCGGCGCATTTCGGTCGAGCACCAGTCGGCGCAGATCGAGCCGTAGTCGGGGTGGTGCAGCGCGGCGAGCTCGAGGCGCTCGCCGTTGCGCTGGAGCGCAAACGCAAAGCCCCGGACTGGCGAGTCCAGGGCCTGGTTCATGGCGCGACCGTCAGAGCTTGGAGGAATCGAAGAATCCGAACATGCGTTGGGCCAGCATGAGATCGCCCTCGAGCTGGAGCTTGCCGGTCATGAAGGCGGTCATGCCGTTGAGCTCGCCCTTCATCAACGAGATGAGGTCATCGTCGTCCATCGTGATCGACACGTCGGGCGAGCCCGAGGCGCCGTCCCGGGTGGCGCAGGTGCCGTTCTTGATGACCACGTGCATCGGCGTGGAGATGTTGAACTGCACCGTGCAGTCCGTGTCGCCCGCGGCATCAGGCTGGAAGGCGGTCGGCAGTCTCTTCAGCAGCTCGGCGGCGGCGGGCATCGGGATGCTCCGGTGCATCGGGACTTGGAATGCTACTCGCGGCCCCTGCCGCAGGCAACGAATGCGTTGTCAGGTCGCGCCGGCGACGATCTGCCTGGCGGCGGCCTCCGACAGCAGGACCACGGTGCGGCTCGAGGTGTAGACGCGGCTGGCCGCTCGCAGGGACTCGATTTCGGCGCCGTCGCGCCCGGGCTGCAGCACACGAAAATCGTGGCCTTCGCGCCAGTGCGGCGCGCGGCGCTTGAAGGCGCGGAACGCCGTGCCCTTGGCCTGGCCCAGCCGCCGGTCCAGGTCGAGCAGCGTCAGCCACGCGCTCACGTGGGACTCACTGAGATTGGGCGTCGCCGAGCAGGAAGTGCGCACGGCCGAGCGCGATCTCGCGCGTGCGGCCGGGATGGCCGGACTCGTCCTGCCAGCAGCGGATCTGCACCTGTGCCACGCGGCGGCCCTGGCGCGCCACCTCGCAGGCCGCGTGCGCGTCCACCGCGTTGGCGGAGCGCAGGTAATCGATCGAGAAATCGATGGCCTTGGGCACCTTGCGCTCGTCGAGAAGCAGCAGCAGGTGCAGCAGCGCGGCGTTCTCCATGAAGCCGGCCACGGCGCCGCCGTGCAGCGCGGGCAGGGCGGGGTTGCCGATCAGCGACGGGCGGAACGGCAGGCGGAAGCGCGGGGCGCCGTTGGCCAGCGTCACCTGCACGTCGAGGAACGCGGCGTACGGCACGCGCGCGCGCAACGGCGAGAAATCACCCTGCTCGCGGGCGGCACGCCTCGCGCTGGCGAGGTCGATCACTTGGGTCCCGGCACCGGGCCGCGCATGAAGGTGGAGTGGCTGACCGCCACCGGCTCGCGCTCGTCGTCCTGCCAGGCGCTCGCGCGCACGAATGCGATCGAGCGGGTCATCCGGTAGCAGGTGGCGTGCGCGTGCAGGTCCTTGCCTTGCACCGCCGGCCGCAGGAAATCCATGCGCAGGTCCAGCGTGGCGATGGTCTCGAAGCGTCCGGCAGCGGCCATGGCCGCCACGCCGCTGACGGTGTCCACCAGGGTCGTGACGACGCCGGTATGGTAGACGCCGCGCTCCGTGTCGCCGAGCCAATCCGGTCGAAAGGGCATGCGGGCGCGTGCGCCGGTCTCATCGAGCGCGTCCACCGTCATTCCGCACTCGCGCGTGTGGGGAATGGCTTGGGCGAAGTTGACGCGCAGCGCCTCGAAAAATCCCTTTTGGACCATGCGCGCGGACATTACACTAAGTCCATGTCCCCGCTCGAATGGAAGCTGCGCGCGGCCCTCGCGGCCACCAGCGACGCGCTGCCGCGGCCGATGGCGCCGATCGAGCTGCCGATGAAGCTCGGCAAGCTGATCCCGCCGCTGGTGTTCAAGAGCCTGCAGTCGGCCTGCGTGCTGGTGCCGGTGATGCGCCGGCCGGCGGGCCTGCAGGTGCTGCTGACGCTGCGCTCCGACACCATGCCCTCGCACAAGGGCCAGATCAGCTTCCCGGGCGGCCGGCGCCAGGACTCGGATGGCTCGGCGGCCGCGGCCGCCAAGCGCGAGGCCGAGGAGGAGGCCGGCATCCCGCCCGGCGCGGTCGAGGTGATCGGCTACCTCGACGATTACCCGACCATCTCCAAGTACATGATCACGCCGGTGGTCGGGCTGGTCGAAGACCTGCCGGAAGTGAAGCCGTGCGCGCGCGAGGTCGCGGAGATTTTCGAGGTGCCGCTGGCGTTCCTGCTGGAGCCGAAGAATTTCGAGCACAAGGTGTTCTCGAGGGACGGGTTCAACGTGCCGTTCTTCGAGCTGAACTACGGCAGCTGGCGCATCTGGGGCGCCACCGCCGGCATGCTGTGGAACCTGTCGCAAAAGGTCGCCGCCCATGAAAAATAGAAAGGCTGACCCACTGCGGCACGCCGCCCGCGTACAGCGCAGCGCGGCGCGCACCGGCTTCGACTGGCCGGCCGGCGACCCCGCGCTGTGGCGCAAGCTGCACGAGGAGATCCGCGAGCTCAAGGCGGTGGCGCGCCATCGCGCCAGGGCGCGCGAGGAACTCGGCGACCTGCTGTTCATGGCGGTGAACCTCGCGCGGCACCTCAAGGTGGACGCCGGGGCGGCGCTGGGCGCCGCGATCCGCAAGTTCGAGCGCCGCTACGCGCACGTCATCAAGCACGCGCGCGGGCTGCCACCGAAAGGCCATCCGCGGCGCCTGGCCCGCATGGAAGCGTTATGGCAGGAAGCCAAGCGGCGGGAGAAGCGCTGAAACCGCGGCGCGGCTAGGCGAGGCGGTTCAGGCCGTTATGTGCGGCGACGCGATACGCCTCCGCCATGGTCGGATAGTTGAACGTGGTGTTGATGAAGTACTTCAGGCTGTTGAGGTCCTTCGAGGCCATCACCGTTTGGCCGATGTGCACGATCTCCGAGGCGCGATCGCCGAAGCAGTGCACGCCGAGCACCGCGAGGGTCTCGGCGTGGAACAGGATCTTCAGCATGCCGGTGATCTCGCCCGTCATCTGCGCGCGCGCCAGGCTCTTGAACGAGGCGTGGCCGACCTCGTACGGCACCTTGGCTTCCTGCAGCTCGCGCTCGGTGCGGCCCAGCGAGCTGATCTCCGGGATCGTGTAGATCCCGGTGGGCGCCAGCGTGGCGCGCCCGGGATCGGTCTTGCCGGTGAGCATGTGCTCGACCGCGTAGCGCCCCTGGTCGTAGGCGACGCTGGCCAGCGCCGGCGGCCCGATGATGTCGCCAGCCGCATAAATATGCGGCACGGCGGTCTGGAACGCGCCGTTGACCTTGAGCTGGCCGCGCGCGTTGGCCTCGAGCCCGGCGTTCTCCAGTGCCAGCATGTCGCTGTTGCCGGTGCGGCCGTTGCACCACAGCAGCACGTCGGACTTGATCTTGCGGCTGGACTTGAGGTTCAGCACGACGTCGCGCTCGCGCGCCTCGACGCCGTCGAAGGTCTCGTTGTGGCGGATGATGCAGCCCTGCTCGCGCATGTGGTACGAGAGCGCCTCGGTGATTTCGTCGTCGAGGAACGACAGCAGGCGGTCCTGCGTGTTGACCAGCGTGACCTTGCAGCCGAGGTTCAGGAAGATCGAGGCGTACTCGCAACCGATCACGCCGGCGCCGTAGACCGTCACCACGAACGGCGTCTCCGGGTACTTCAGGATGCTGTCGCTGTCGCGGATGCGCGGATGGGCGAAGTCCATTCCCGGCGGGTGGTACGGGCGCGACCCGGCCGCGATCACGATGTGGTCGGCCTTGACCTTCACCGGCGTGGCGCCGGTGCGGCGGATCTCGAGCTGGTGCGGGTCGAGGAAGCGCGCCTCGCCCTCGAGCACGGCGATCTTGTTGCGCTCGTAGTAGCGCCGGCGCTGGGCGACCTGCTTGGCGATGACGCCGTCGGTCGCGTGCAGCAGCTGGGGGAAGGTGAGGTTCAGGTTGCGGCGGTATTCGCGCAACTGCGGGTTGGTGCGCAGGTCGTGCAGCACCTTGACCTGGTGGCGCAGCGCCTTGCTCGGGATGGTGCCCCAGTGCGTGCAGCCGCCGCCGACCTCGAAGTGGCGCTCGACCACCGCCACGCGCTTGTGGCTCTTGGCGGCCATCATCGCGGCCCCTTCGCCGGCGGGCCCGGTGCCGATCACAACGACGTCGTAGCGATCCATGGGCCGGAAGGATAGCAGCCGCAAACAAAAAGGCCGCGGATCTTGCGATCCACGGCCTTCTCAGAAATCCGAGTGCAGCTTACTTGACGTGCTTGTTGACCAGCTTCGTCATCTCGAACATGTTCACGGTGCCCTTGCCGCCGAACACGGGCTTGAGCTTGTCGTCCGCGTTGTTGTTGCGGCGGTTCTTGCTGTCCTGCAGGTTGTTGCGCTTGATGTAGGCCCAGATCTTCTTGGTCAGCTCGGCGCGCGTGAGCTGAGCGGCGCCGACGACGGCAGCGAGCAGGGCGCTCGGCGTCACCATCATCGCAATTCCGCCGCGCGGCTTCGCGGACTTCTTGGTGGTCTTCTTTGCTGCTTTCTTCGCCATGCGAATACTCTCCTGAGGGGTGGGAAACGACCGGGTGCAACTTTTGGAGGGCGAAGCTTACACCGGTCGCGGCCGGTTTTGGGGAGGGGCGGGGCTTGATTTTTCCGGGAGACGCCCTCCCGGAATCGGTCGATTCCCGACCTCAAGCCCCGAACCAGGCCCGATTCAGCCGATCGGCTGCAGGTTATTGCCGACGATCTTGACGCGGGAGCCGTTGCCCAGCCCCTGCATCGAGCCGACGTTGATCGTGCGCGTGCCGCCGCCATTGTCCATGCTGATCGTGACGTGGAAGTAGGGCGTTCCCTTGACGTGTTTCTCGATCTCGTTGCCGGCGATACCGCCGCCGACTGCGCCGACCACGGTGGCGGCATCCTGGCCGCGGCCGTCGCCGACCTGGTGGCCGACCACCGCGCCGGCGACAGCGCCGATCACGATGCCCAGGCCGCTGGCCTTGCCTTCATCCGTCCTTTTCTGGACGTTGCTGATGGTGCCGCAGTCGTAGCATTTCGGCGGTGCCGCGCGGCTGACCAGAACGGGTGCGGCGTCGGGCCCGGCCTTGGATTCGCACGCCGTCAGCGGTATCGCCAGCGAGATGCCCAGCAGGGCGACGCTCATTGATTGGGTCAGTGTTTTCATAAGGTTCTCTTCGTGGTGCGGGTGGTAACTCGCTACGTATACGCGGATGCGCCGCTACGCTCTGTGCGCCTGCGCACCTAGGGGCAGTCCACGACGGCCTGACCGCGTACAATTTCGCTTCGTCTACCAGGCTCGGGGAAGGTGATCGTGCAGAAGATAAAGTTGGGCGCGTCGCTGGCGCTGGCGGCGGGTTTGTTGACTACGACGGCCGCGGTTGCGCAGCAAACGTCACTGCGCGACGTCGTGCTGGTCGGCAGCAACTGGCAGGGCACCGCCGAGATCTTCGACCCGCACAGCTTCCAGATCCTCAAGCGCATCGACATCGCGCCGGACCGCGAGGAGCGCATCCAGGAGATCAGGGACGCCGGCCTGCGGCGTTACCTGACCTACAAGCTGATCCAGTGGCGCATCGGCGAGGGCAACGACCAGCTGGTGGACGACCTGTTTCCCTCCAAGGACGGCCGCTTCATCTACGCCTCGCGGCCGAGCTTCTCCGACGTGGTGGCCATCGACGTCACGACCGAAAAGATCGTCTGGCGCACGCCGGTCGAGGGCATGCGCTCCGACCATGCGGCCCTCTCCCCGGACGGCAAGGTCTTCCTGGTGTCGGCCTCGACCGCGCGCAAGGTCCAGGCCATCGACACCGCCACCGGCAAGGTGGTCGGCGAGTTCGCCACCGGCGACCAGCCGCACGAGAGCAACTACTCGAAGGACGGCAAGCGCATCTACCACGCCAGCATCGGCAAGGTGTACGTGCCGACCACGGCGAGCTGGCTCGACTGGATCAAGGGCGACCGCTGGTTCCAGATCGTCGATGCGCAGACCTACGAGGTGCTCGAGCGCATCGACATGGGCGAGAAGCTGGAGGAGTTCGGCCGGCCCTGGGTCGACAAGGCGGTGCGGCCGATGGCGGTGGCGCCGGACGAGAGCTTCATCTACCTGCAGATCTCGTTCTTCCACGGCTTCTTCGAGTACGACCTCAAGCAGAAGAAGATCACGCGGGTGGCCGAGCTGCCGGTGCCCGAGAAGATCCAGAAGCTGTCGTACTGGAAGTACCAGCTCAACTCCGCGCACCATGGCCTCGCCATCAACCACGAGGGCACCAAGCTGTGCGTGGCGGCGACGATGTCGGGCTATGCCGCGATCGTGGACCGGGCGACGTTCGAGCCGACCATCATCCAGCTGTCGGAAGAGCCGCTCGGCGCCAAGCCGTACTGGGCCACCGAGAGCGCCGACGGCCGCCATTGCTACGTCTCGGTCAGCGAGCAGGACCGCGTCTCCGTGATCTCGTTCGACGAGGGCAAGGAGATCGCCAGCGTGCCGGTCGGCGACCATCCCCAGCGGGTGCGCACCGGCAAACTGCTGCTGCCGCAGTGAGCCTCGCCGGCCGGCGCGTGGTCGTCCCCGACGACCTCGACGACGTCGTCACCATCGACCGCGCCGCGGAGTGCGACCCGCGGGACGTCGGCCTCGACCCGGAACGGGTCGAGGCGGTGTGGGGGGCGGTCGAGGACTATTACCGCACCGGCTTGCAGCCGGCCATGACGCTGGTCGTGCGCCGCCAGGGCAAGGTGGTGCTCAAGCGCGCCATCGGCGCGCTGTCAGGCAACCTGCCGGGCGACACCGGTCCGCTGGTGAAGCTGCCGGTGGACGCGCCCATCAGCCTGTTCTCGGCGTCCAAGGCGATCAGCGCGCTGCTGGTGCACAAGCTGGTCGAGCAGAACAAGATGCGGCTCGAGGACCACGTCGCCGAGCACATCCCGAAATTCGCGGCGCAGGGCAAGGAGCGGGTCACCGTGCGCCAGCTGCTGGCGCACCGCGCCGGCATCCCGCTGCTGCCGCTGACCGATCCCGATCCCGAGTTGCTGCGCCACTGGGACGCGATCGTGGACATGCTGTGCGCGGCCAGGCCCGCCGACGCCCGGTTCCACAAGCAGGCCTACCACGCGCTGACCGCCGGCTTCATCCTCGGCGAGGTGGTGCGGCGCGTGAGCGGGCGCGAGTTGCCCGAGCTGATGCGCGAGTGGATTGCCGCGCCGCTGGGCTGCACGCACCTGACCTACGGCCTGAAGCCTGAGCTGCGCGAGCAAGCGCCGCTGAACGTCTTCACGGGCCCCAGGGTGTTCTGGCCGATCAATACCTTCGCGCGGCGCATCCTCGGCGTGCCGTTCGAGCAGGCTGCCGAATCGTCCAACAGCGATGCGTTCCTGTCCGCCATCGTGCCGGCCGGCAACATCTACGCCTCGGCCGACGAAACCTGCCGCGTGTTCCAGATGCTGCTCGACCGCGGCAAGTGGAACGGCACGCAGGTGTTCAATGCCACGACCGTGGCCGAGGCCAAGCGACCGGTCGGCTCGATGCAGGTGGACGGCATGCTGCGCATCCCGATCCGCTACTCGGCCGGCTTCATGCTCGGCGAAAATCCCTTCGGCCTGTACGGCCCGAAATGTGGCCAGGCCTTCGGCCACCTCGGCTTCATCAGCGTGCTGTGCTGGGCCGATCCGTCGCGCGCGATGTCGGCAGCGTTCCTCAATACCGGCAAGTCAGTGTCGCCGACGGGCGTGATCCGGCTGGCGCGGGTGCTCGGCGCCATCAACCGCGCGTTTCCGCAGGTGCAATAAGGAGCGGAAACCGGGGGTCAGTTGACATGGCGAACGTTCGTTCGCCATGATAGCTCCATGGCCACCAATAACGATTCCCGCCACCTGGAACGCTTGCGGCGTTTCTACGCCGAGAACGAAACCCTCCCCAGCTATGCCGAGCTCGGCCGCCTGCTGGGCTTCGGCTCGAAGAGCTCGAGCTTCAAGTTCATCGAGCGGCTGATCGCCTCAGGCCTGCTGAAGCGCGGCGCGCGCGGTCCCAAGCCGACCGAGCATTTCCTGGTCGGCGTCGAGTCGGACCAGCTCTCGTTGCTGCCGCTGATCGGCCGGGTCGCCGCCGGCACGCCGGTGATGACCGACCGCAATTACGAAGACTACCGGCGCGTGGATCCGCGGTTATTCCGTCCGCGCGCCGATTACCTGCTCAAGGTTCGCGGCGACTCCATGCGCGATGCCGGAATCCTGGACGGCGATCTGCTCGCGGTGCACTCCACGCCCACCGCGCACCACGGGCAGATCGTCGTTGCCAGGATCGAGGACGAAATCACCGTCAAGCGCTTCGAGCAGCGGGGCTCGATCGTGCTGCTGAAGGCGGAGAATCCCGCCTACCAGCCCATCCGCGTGGACCTGCGCGAGCAGGAGCTCTCGATCGAAGGTGTTTACGCTGGCTTGCTGCGCCCGGGGACGCCGTGATGCACGCCGCCGTCGCGGAGCTGGTGCGCAACCAGCCGGGCGTCTGGCTCGGCTCCGGTTTCGCCGAGACCAGGACCGAGGCCACCGGCTGGCCCGCGCTGGACCGCATGCTGCCCGGTGGCGGCTGGCCGGCCGGCGCGCTGACCGAGCTGTACTGCCCGGTCGAGGGCATCGGCGAGTTCAGCCTGCTGCTGCCGCTGCTCGTGCGGCTGACGGGCGCGGGCAAGCGCGTCGTGCTGGTGTCGCCGCCGCACCTGCCGTATTCGCAGGCGCTGTCCGAGCGCGGCGTGAAGCTCGACAAGCTCGTGCTGCTGTCGCCGCAGTCGGGGCGCGACACGCTGTGGGCCGCCGAGCAGACGCTGCGCTGCGCGGCGGTGGGCCTGGTGGTGGCCTGGCCGCAGCGCGCGCACGACCGGGAATTGCGCCGCCTGCAGCTCGCCGCCGAGACCAGCGGCGCGGCGATGATCGTTTACCGCCCGCTGCGCGAGGCACGCACGTTCTCGCCGGCGGCGCTGCGCGTGCTGGTGCGGCCGTGCGGGACGTCGAGCCTGGAGCTCGAAGTGCTCAAGAGCCGTGGTGGCCACGCCGGCATCACGAAGTTACGAACCGCGGCGGAGCGGGCATGAGGCTGCATGCACCCGCTCTGGCTCGCGATCCGGCTGCCGCGCCTGCCGCTGGAGGTTCTGTCTCCCTCGGCGACCGAAGACACTCCGCGTAGTCTTCGCGCGGAGCGCGAGGCGCTGAAGGCGCTCTGCGCCGCGGCCTACCAGTTCAGCAGCACGCTCACGGCACAGCCGCGCGCGCCGGAACCCCGCATCCACACGATCTGGCTCGAGATCGGCGCCAGCCTGCGGCTGTTCAAGGGCCTCGATGCCTTGCTGGCGGAACTGCAAGCCAGCCTCGCGCGCCTGGGCTACAGCCATGCGCTCGGCATCGCGCCCACGCTCGAGGGCGCCAGCATCGTGGCCGATGCCGGTTTGCCACCGTGCCGCACGCCGGATGAACTGTTCGCCGCGCTGAAGACCGCGCCGGCGGCACTGCTCGCGCTGCCCGAAAACGTGCTGGCCGCTCTCGAGGGCAGTGGCCTCACCCGCATCGGGCAAGTGCTCGAACTGCCGCTCGACGCCGTGGCCATGCGCTTCGGTTACGCGGTGACCGATTATCTCGGCCGGCTCACCGGGCGGCTGGCCGACCCACGCCGCTGGTACCGCCTGCCGGAACGCTACCGGCGGCGCTTCGAGTTCGACGGCGAGATCGAGTCCACCGAGACCCTGCTGTTCCCGCTGCGCCGGCTGCTGGTCGAGTTCCAGGAATATCTCGTCGCGCGCGACACCGGCGTGCAGGAGTTCCGCCTCGAGCTCGAGCACGAAGCGGCGCCTCCGGGCATGCTGGTCATCGGCATGGGCTCCGCCAGCCGTGACGCCGCGCACTTCCAGGTGCTGCTGCGCGAGCGGTTCGAGCGTGTCGAGCTGCCAGCGCCGGTGCGCGCCATGACGCTGGCCGCCGACCGTTTCCTGTCGCCACGCGTGCGGCAGCTGGATTTCCTGAACCCGCGCGGCAGCGAGGACGAGGAGTGGGGTGCGCTGCTCGACCGGCTGCGGGCGCGGCTCGGCCACGAGACCGTGCGCAGCCTCGGGCTGGCCGCTGACTACCGTCCGGAGAAATCCTGGTGTGCCTTGCCGCCGGGCGCCATCTCCCTTGTGGGAGCGCCCCATGGGCGCGACCGGTCTGCCACGACGCCCGGCGCGGCCGATCCGCGCAGGCCGTTATGGCTGCTGCCTGAGCCGCGCCCGCTGGACCAGATGCCGCACTGCGTCACCGGACCCGAGCGGGTCGAGGGCGGCTGGTGGGACGGCCTCGACGCCACCCGCGATTACTACGTCGCGCAATCGGGCGCCGCGCGGCTGTGGGTGTATCGCGAGCGCGGCAGCGGCCACTGGTTCCTGCAAGGGCTGTGGTCGTGACCCCGGCACGATGAATTACGCCGAGCTGCACTGCCTCTCCAATTTCAGCTTCCTGCGTGGCGCTTCGCACCCGCACGAGCTGGTACGCGAGGCCCGCAGGCTCGGCTACACGGCGCTGGCGCTGACCGACGAGTGTTCGCTGGCCGGCATCGTCCGGGCCTGGGAAGCCTCGAAGCAGGCCGGCTTGCCGCTGATCGCCGGCTCCGAGTTCGTGCTCGCCGACGGGCTCAAGCTGGTGCTGCTGGCCGAGGACCACGGCGGCTACAGCGAGATCTGCCGGCTGATCACCCTCGGCCGCCAGCGCGCCGGCAAAGGCGCGTACCACCTGGGCCGCGAGGATTTCACCGGCGGTGCGCGCGGCTGCCAGCTGCTGTGGATTCCGCCTGCGGCCGTGATCGAGGCCGACGCCGGCTGGGTCAAGGATTGCTTTGGTGAGCGCGCGCATATCGCGGTCGAGCTGCACCGCGACGGGAGCGATGCGCGGCGCCTCGAGCAATTGCATGCGCTGTCGCACCGCAGCGGCCTGCCGCTGGTCGCCGCCGGCGACGTGCACATGCACGCGCGCAGCCGGCGCGTACTGCAGGACACGCTGACCGCGGTGCGCCACGGCTGCCGGCTTGCAGACGCGGGCTACCGGTTGTTCGCCAACGGCGAACGCCACCTGCGGCCGCTCGAGGTGCTGCGGCGGATTTATCCGCCGGCGCTGCTCGGCGCCAGCGCGCTGCTCGCGGAGCGCTGCCGTTTCCGGCTCGACCAGCTGCGCTACGAGTACCCGCACGAACTGGTGCCGGCAGGGCAAACCGCCTCGAGCTGGCTGCGCGTGCTGACGGAGGAGGGCATGGTGCGGCGCTGGCCGGCCGGCGTGAAACCCGAGGTGCGCGAACTCATCGACAAGGAACTCAAGCTGATCGCGACGCTGCGCTACGAGCACTTCTTCCTGACCGTGCAGGACATCGTGGCGTGGGCGCGGTCGCGCGGCATCCTGTGCCAGGGCCGCGGCTCGGCCGCCAACTCCGCGGTCTGCTATTGCCTGGGCGTGACCGAGGTGGACCCGGCGCGCATGAACCTGCTGTTCGAGCGCTTCATCAGCGCCGAGCGCAACGAGCCGCCGGACATCGACGTCGACTTCGAGCACGAGCGGCGCGAGGAAGTCATCCAGTACGTCTACGCCAAGTACGGCCGCCATCGCGCGGCGCTGGCGGCGACGGTCATCTGCTACCGGCCGCGCAGCGCGATCCGCGACGTCGGCAAGGCGCTGGGGTTTTCGCCCGGGCAGGTCGACCGGCTGGCCCGGTCGGTGGCCTGGTGGGACGAGCCCGGCGCGCTCGGCGAGCGCCTGGTGCGCCAGGGTTTCGACCCGCAGGCGCAGTCCGTGCAACGGCTGTTGCAACTGGTCGGTGAACTGGCCGGCTTCCCGCGCCACCTGTCGCAGCACGTCGGCGGTTTCGTCATCTCCGACCGCTGCCTGAGCGAGCTGGTGCCGGTGGAGAACGCGGCGATGGCCGAGCGCACCGTGATCCAGTGGGACAAGGACGACCTCGA
>JANNLM010000286.1:0-16366 GCA_031396825.1 Gammaproteobacteria bacterium
CATCACCGGGATGCCCTCGGTGATGCAGACGATGATCTTGACGCCGGCGTCGGCGGCCTCGAGGATCGCGTCGGCCGCGAACGGCGCCGGCACGTAGATCATCGTCGCGTCCGCGCCGGTTTCCTTCACCGCGTCGTGGCAAGTGTTGAACACCGGCAGGTTCAGGTGCTTCTCGCCGCCGCGGCCCGGCGTGACGCCGCCGACCATCCGCGTGCCGTAGGCGATCGCCTGCTCCGAGTGGAACGTGCCCTGCTTGCCGGTGAAGCCCTGGCAAATGACCTTGGTGGCCTTGTTGATCAGGATGCTCACGGTCAGCCCCCCTTCGCCGCGGCGACCACGGCTTTCGCCGCCTCGGTCAGGTCGGCCGCAGGGATGGTCTTCAGGCCGCTGTTCTTCAGCAGGTCGCGGCCCTGCTCCATGTTGGTGCCCTGCAGCCGCGCGATGACGGGAATCTTGAGCCCGACTTCCTTGACCGCGGCGATGATGCCCTCGGCGATCAGGTCGCAGCGCACGATGCCGCCGAAGATGTTGACCAGGATCGCCTTGACGTCCTTGCTCGAGGTGATGAGCTTGAACGCCTCGGCCACGCGCTCCTTGGTGGCGCCGCCGCCGACGTCGAGGAAATTGGCCGGGCGGCCGCCGTGCAGCTTGACGATGTCCATGGTCGCCATGGCCAGGCCGGCGCCGTTGACCATGCAGCCGATGTCGCCGTCGAGCGTGACGTAGTTGAGGTCGTGCTCCTTGGCCTTGCGCTCGCGCTCGTCCTCCTGCAGCGGGTCGCGCAACTCGGCGACCGCGCGCTGGCGGTACAGCGCGTTCTCGTCGAAGGTGATCTTCGCGTCGAGGCAGAAGACGTTGCCTTCCTTGGTGACGATCAGCGGGTTGATCTCGATCAGCGCAGCGTCGAGGTCGGTGACGATCCGGTACAGGCCGAACAGGATCTTGCTGAACTGGTCGACCTGGTCCTTCTTGAGCCCCATGAAAAAGCCGAGCTGGCGCGCCTGGTAGGGCTGCAGGCCCGCGGCGGGGTTGATGGTGATGTGCCTGATCTTCTCGGGCGTGTGCGCCGCGACTTCCTCGATGTCCATGCCGCCGGCGGCGGAGGCCATGAACACGAAGCGCTCCTTGCTGCGGTCGACCAGGCCGGAGACGTACAGCTCGCGATCGATGTTCGAGGGCTTCTCGACCCAGACCGAGTTGACCGGCTGGCCGTCGGGGGCGTTCTGCTTGGTCACGAGCCGCGTGCCGAGCATTTTCTTGGCGGCTTCCTCGGCGGCGTCGGCGTCGTTGACCAGCTTGACGCCACCGGCCTTGCCGCGGCCGCCGGCGTGCACCTGCGCCTTCACCACGACGCGGCCTCCCAGGGTCTTGGCGGCGGCGCGCGCGGCCTCGGGGCTCTTCGCGAGGATCCCCTCGGGGACCGGAATGCCGTAACGCGCGAAGATTTCTTTGCCTTGGTATTCGTGCAGGTTCATTCTGTCATCCCCGTCGAAATCCCCCGGATTGTGGCGTCATTCAGGCTCCGGGAGGGCCGGGATTGTCGCCTGAACGGGCGGCGGCGCGCAAAGCCGCCGCGATTTCAGCCGCGCGCGAGGCGCAGCGACTCCTGGCACTCCGACAGCGAGTCCTCCATCTTGCGCATCACGCCGTAGGTGCGCAGCGCGGACTTGACCAGGATCGTCAGGCGATCGAAGGTCAGGTCGGTCTTGATGCGGAAATCGTCGACCTCGTACTGGTCGACGACGGCCACCGGCTGCATCTGGCCGGCCGCGCCGGTCCGCAGCACGATGCGGATGATGTGGTTGCGCAACTCGTCGCGGATGTGGCGCACGAAGTCGAGCCCGGCGCGGTCGGTCTCCATGACCACGTCCAGCAACACCAGCGCGATGTCCGCGCGCGACGCCATGATCGTGCGGCCCTCGGCGGCGGAGTGCGCCGACAGCCATTCCAGGGGCCGCGACTGGAACGAAAACCCGTGCAGGGCCAGTCGCGTCACCGTGTGGATCTCCGGCTCGTCATCGACGATCAGCACGGGCCACGGCGGCACGGGTGCTGTCGCGGTACCCCCCTCCACGTCGCTCACGCACTCCCCCTTGCGCCCAAACCGTCCCGCGCCACCTTAGCACCGCCCGCGCCGCGTCCCCCCCGGATATTTCATACTGCGCGCCTGCCCCCGGGGTCGCCCCGCATGATCCGTTTGCTGTTGCTGCTGGTGCTGCTGGCCGCCGTCGCCGCGATCGCCTGGCGCCTGCTGCGCGGGGCGCTGGGGCCGCCGCCGGCGCAGGACGCGCCGAAGTTCGAGCCGACCGCCCGCTGCGCGCGCTGCGGTACGCACGTGCCGCGCCAAGAGCTCGACGCGGCCGGCGCCTGCGCGCGCTGCCGCGCCACGCCGGGGTGAGCCCCCTGCCCCGCATGATCCGACCCGTGTCCGACGCGGCCGGCAAGCCGACGCCGGAAGACTGGCGCATCCTGCGGGCGCTGTCGCTCTACCGCCTGTTGATGGTGACGGTGCTGCTGCTGCTGCACCAGAGCGGCTGGCTGCCGCGCATCTTCGACTCGTTCCGCGCGGGGCTGTTCTATTACGTCTGCGTGGCCTACGCGATCGTCGCGCTGCTGCTGCTGCTGCCGATTGTCTACCGGCGCCCGCGCGTGGAATTGCAGGCGCACGCCCAGTTCTTCGTCGACACCGCCGGCATCACCACGCTGGCCTACGCCTGCGGCGGCGTGCCGAGCGGCCTGAGCATGTTGCTGCTGACCACCGCGGTCGCCTGCAGCATGGTGATCTCCACGCGCATGGCGCTGCTGCAGGCCGCCGGCGTGACGCTGTCGATGTTCGCCGAGGAGATCTACCGGCTCTACCCGATCTACGACAGCGGGCCGATCACGCAGGCCGGCATCCTCGGCCTGATGTTCTTCGCCACCAGCGCGGCCGCCAACGCGGTCGCGCAGCGCGCGCGCAAGAGCGAGGCGCTGGCGGCGCAGGCCGGCAGCGACCTCGCCAGCCTGGCCCAGCTCAACGAGAGCGTCATCGAGCACATGGAGACCGGCGTGGCGGTGATCGAGCCGGGCGGCGGCATCCGCCTGCTCAACGCCGCAGCCGCGCGCATGCTCGGCGCCTACGCCGGCCAGACCCTGGCCGACTGCGCGCCGGCTCTGGCGACGGCGCTGGCCGACTGGCGCCAGGATGCGGGCGCGGCGGAGAGCCCGCTCGCGCTGCGTGCCGGCGCCGAGGAAGTGGTGCCGCGCTTCAGCCGCCTGGGCTGGGCGCCGGATGCGCCCGCGCTGGTGCTGCTCGACAACGCGCGCACCCTGCGCGAGCAGGCGCTGCAGATGAACCTCGCCGCGCTCGGCCGCCTGTCGGCCGGCATCGCGCACGAGATCAGGAATCCCTTGTCGGCGATCAGCCACGCCGGCCAGCTGCTCGCCGAGTCGCCCGAGATCGGGCCCGAGAACCAGCGGCTGCTGTCGATGATCCAGCGCCATTCCGAGCGCATCGACAAGATCATCAAGGACGTGCTGGCGCTGTCGCGGCGCGAAGGCACCACGCCGGCGCCGATCCCGCTGCGCAGCTGGCTCGGCCAGGCGGTGGCGCAGTACCGCGAGGGCTACCCCGGCCAGGACCGCGCGATCCGCTACGACCGCGTCGAGGCCGAGTTCACCACGCGCTTCGACGCCAGCCACCTGCAGCAGGTGCTGTTCAACCTGTGGGACAACAGCTTCCTGCACGGCGCCGCCGACGGCCGCCGCGTCGAGATCGAGCTGGCCACCGGCACGGGCCCGGCCGGCAGCTTCCTAGAGGTGCGCGACAACGGGCCCGGCATCCCGGCCGACCTGCGCGACCGCGTGTTCGAGCCGTTCTTCTCCACCGCGCACGCCGGCACCGGCCTGGGCCTGTACCTGGCCCGCGAGCTGTGCGCCTACAATCGGGCCCGCCTGACTTATCGCGAGACCCCGGACGGCGCCTGCTTCCGGCTCGTGTTCACCGAATCCGTGAAAGCCGCCGCCGCATGAGCCAACCCCACGTCCTGGTGGTCGACGACGAGGCCGACCTGCGCGAGCTGGTCGAGATCACGCTGTCGCGCATGGGCATCCGCAGCTCGGCGGCGGCCACGCTGGCCGAGGCGCGCGAGCGCCTGGCCGAGCAACACTTCGACCTGTGCATCACCGACATGCGCCTGCCGGATGGCAACGGCATCACGCTGGTGCAGCACATCCAGGAGCACCACGCGCAGCTGCCGGTGGCCGTGCTGACGGCGTTCGGCAACGCCCAGACCGCGGTCGAGAGCCTCAAGGCCGGCGCGTTCGATTTCGTCTCCAAGCCGGTCGACCTGCAGATGCTGCGCAAGCTGGTCGACTCCGCGCTCAAGCTCAAGCCGACGGCCGCAACCGGGGCCGAAGAAGGGCCGCTGCTCGGTAAAGCGCCGGCGATCGAGGCGCTGCGCGGCATGATCGAGCGCCTGGCGCGCTCGCAGGCGCCGGTGCACATCGCCGGCGAATCCGGCACCGGCAAGGAGCTGGTGGCACGCCTGATCCACGCGCGCGGCCCACGCGCCGCCGGCCCGTTCGTACCGGTCAACTGCGGCGCGATCCCCAACGAGCTGATGGAAAGCGAGTTCTTCGGGCACCTGAAGGGAAGCTTCACCGGCGCCGGCCGCGACAAGGCCGGCCTGTTCCAGGCGGCCGAGGGCGGCACGCTGTTCCTCGACGAAGTCGCCGACCTGCCGCTGCACATGCAGGTCAAGCTGTTGCGCGCGCTGCAGGAGCGCGCGGTGCGGCCGGTCGGCGCCGAGAAGGAAGTGCCGGTCAACGTACGCATCATCTCGGCCACGCACCGCGACCTCACATCACGAGCGGCCGAGGGCACCTTCCGCCAGGACCTGTTCTACCGTCTCAACGTCATCGAGGTGCGGGTGCCGCCGCTGCGCGAGCGCTCCGGGGACGTGCCGCTGCTGGTGCGCAGCATCCTCGAGCGCCTGGCGCGCGAGAACCAGCTCAAGAGCACGCCCGAGCTGGACGCCGCCGCGCTGACGCAGCTGCAGGCCTACCCGTTCCCGGGCAACGTGCGCGAGCTCGAGAACGTGCTCGAGCGCGCCGTCACGCTCAGCGACGGCAAGCGCATCACCGCCGCCGAGCTGCGCCTGCGCCACGAGCCACGCACCGCCGAACTGCCGGCCGTCCGCGGCACGCCGCTCGACCAGCACGTGGAGGAGCTCGAGAAGCGCGCGATCCGCGACGCCCTCGAGAAGACCAAGGGCAACAAGACCCGCGCCGCGGCATTGCTCGGCCTGACGTTCCGGCAGCTGCGCTACAAGGCCAAGAAACTCGGCATCGACTGATTGCCCAAAATGGGACGCACATGATTTCGGAGAACTTCATGAACTCGATCAAACCCCGCGCCATGAAATCATGTGCGTCCCATTTTCTGTTGATCCTCGCCCTCCTCGCGACGCCCGCCCTCGCGGCGCCGCCGGCCGCCGTCAAGCAGCTGCACCAGCTGCTGGACGAGGACTGGGAGCGCGGCCTGAAGGACTACCCCGAGTTCGCCACATTTCTCGGCGATCCGCGCTACAACGACCGCTGGACCGACTACAGCGCGGCCGCGATCGAGGCGCGCGACGCCGCCGACCGCGAGGTGCTCAAGAAGCTGGCGCGCATCCCGCGCGACAAGCTGCCGCCGGCCGAGCAGGTCAACTACGACCTGTTCAAGCACCGCTACGAGATCAACGTGGCGTACCAGCGCTTCCACATGGAGCAGCTGCCCGTCGGCCCGATCGGCTTCGATGGCTTCGGCTCGGCGGCCACGCTGGCCAACCTGCAGCCGTTCGCCAACGCCGCCGATTACGACCAGTGGACCCGGCGCCTGCAGTCCTACGGCACGCTGGTGGACCAGAGCATCGCGCTGATGCGCGCCGGCATGGCCAGCAAGCGGATGCCGCCGCGCGAGCCGATGACGCGCCTCAGCAAGCAGCTGGGCGGCTTCGTCACTGAAAAACCCGAGGACCACCTGTTCTACGGTCCGCTGAAGAAATTGCCGGCCGGATTGCCGGCGGCCGACGGCGAGCGCGTGCGCGCGCAGGCGGCAGCCGCGATCCGCGACGTGGTGAACCCGGCGTGGAAGCGCTTCAACGAGTTCTACGAGAAGGAGTACCTGCCGGCCTGCCGCGCGAGCATCGCGGCCGAGGACTTCCCGGATGGCGTCGCGTTCTACGCCCTGCGCGTGCGCGACATGACCACCACCGACCTCACGCCCGACCAGATCCACGACATCGGGCTGTCCGAGGTGGCCCGCATCCGCGCCGAGATGGAGAAGGTCCGCGAGCAGGTGAAGTTCAAGGGCGACCTGGCGGCGTTCTTCAAGTTCCTGCGCAGCGACAAGCAGTTCTACTTCAAGACCGGCGAGGAACTGCTGGCCGCGTACCGCGCGCTGGCCAAGAAGATCGACCCGCAGCTGGTGAAGCTGTTCGGCCGCATCCCGCGCACGCCCTACGGCGTCGAGCCGGTGCCCGACATCGAGGCGCCGAACACGACGACGGCGTACTACCGCTCGCCGGCCGAGGACGGCTCGCGCGCCGGCTACTTCTACGCCAACCTCTACAAGCCGGAGACGCGGCCGAAGTGGGAGATGGAGGCGCTGACCGTGCACGAGGCGGTGCCGGGCCACCACTTCCAGATCGCGCTCGCCCAGGAGCTCGGCGAACTGCCCAAGTTCCGGCGCCTCGGCGGCTACACCGCGTTCGTCGAGGGCTGGGGGCTGTACTCGGAGAGCCTGGGCGAGGAGATCGGCCTGTACCAGGACCCGTACTCCAAGTTCGGCCAGCTGACCTACGAGATGTGGCGCGCGGTGCGCCTGGTCGTGGATACCGGCATCCACCACAAGGGCTGGACGCGGCAGCAGGCCATCGACTTCTTCAAGGCCAATGCCGCCAAGACCGACAACGACATCGCGGTCGAGGTCGACCGCTACATCTCCTGGCCCGGCCAGGCGCTGGCCTACAAGATCGGCGAGCTGAAGATCAAGGAGTTGCGCGCCCGCGCCAAGTCGGCGCTCGGCGACAAGTTCGACGTGCGCCGCTTCCACGACGTGGTGCTCGGCAACGGCGCGCTGCCGCTGGACGTGCTGGAAGCCAACGTCGACCGCTGGATCGCGCAGGAGCGCGACCGCAAGGGCTGAGTCGGACTAAAGCCAGCGCTCCTACGATTTGGCGGAGAGCTTGGCGCTGGTGACCGAGAGCCGGTAGATCAGCACCTCGGTGAACACCTTGTAGAACTTCAGCTGGCAGTCGGTGGACAGCTGGTCCATCAGCGTCGAGTTGACCTTCAGCGCCAGCGCCGAGCTGGTCGCCACCACGCTGGCGGTGCGCTTGGCCTTGGTCAGGAAGCCCATCTCGCCAAAGGCGTCGCCCTTGCTCATGGTGTGCAGCGGCTTGCCCTTCTTGCGCACCTCGGCCGCGCCCAGCGCCAGCAGGTAGAACGCGTTCTCCTGCGTGTCTTCCTCGATGATGGTCTGGTTCGGCTGGAACGTCATCATGCTGCCGGCCTTGACGATCTCGTCGATCTCCTCGTCGCTGAACGTGTTGAAGAAGCTCAGGCGGCGCAGCGAGTCGCGGTTCTCGCGGCGGCTGATGCCCTTGTCGGCGGCCTTGAGCTTGTCCGACAGGCGCGTCAGCGCGACCGCCAGTTCGCCGCCGGTGTGGTAGCGGTCCTGCGGGTCCTTGCTGAGCAGGCGCTCGACGATCTCGCAGATCTGCACCGGCAGCTCCGGGCGCATCAGGTGCAGCGACGGCGCCGGCGTGGCCTTGATCAGCATGAAGAGTTTCTTAACGTCGTCGGCGTAGAACGGCGCCTCGCCGGCCAGCAGGTGGTAGATCACCGCGCCGAGCGCGTACAGGTCGGTGGTCGGCCCGAGTTCCTCGTTGCGGATCTGCTCGGGCGCCATGTACATCGGCGAGCCGACGATGCCGGTCAGGCCCTTGTCCTTCTGCGCGTTGATCTCGGCGATCGAGAAATCCATGATCTTCGGCACGCCGTCCTTGGTCATCATGATGTTGGACGGCTTGATGTCGCGGTGCAGGACGCCCTTGCTGTGCGAAAAATCCAGCGCCTTGGCGCACTTGAAGGCGATGTCGAGCACCTGCTCGACCGGCGCGCGCGGACCCTTCTTGCGGCACAACGGCATCAGCGTGTCGCCGTCGATGTACTCCATGACGATGTAGTTGAACTTGCCCTCCGCGCCGGCATCGTAGGTCGCGACGATGTGCGGGTGCTGCAGCATGCCGGCGGCGCGGGCCTCGATGAAGAAACTGGCATGGCTCTGGTCGGCCGAAGCGCCCGACATCTTCTTGGGGTCCTGCTGCGCAACCTTGATCGCCACATCGCGCGCCACGAACGGGTCGAAGCCCTTGTAGACGATGCCGCAGGAACCGCGGCCGATCTCGCCGCGGATCTCGTATTTGCCAATACGCTCGGGGGCATCCGAAGGCTTGCGCGCGACCTGTTGCGTCTGGGTCGCCGAAGCGGCGGCGGCGGCGTTGTCGCTGGTCTTGTCCACGATTGTTCAAAGTTACCACAGCCTATAATTGCCCTCTTTTCGCACCCCCAGAGGCCGCCTTGATCCGTTACGCGGTGACGCCCGCCGACCCGCGCGCACACCTGTTCGCCGTCGCCTGCACCGTGGAGGCACCCGACCCGAAGGGGCAGGTGTTCCGCCTGCCCTCGTGGATCCGCGGCAGCTACCTGGTGCGCGACTTCGCCAGGCACGTCGTCACCGTGACGGCGCGCGCCGGCACCACGCCGGTCGCCGTCGAGCGGCTCGACAAGCGCAGCCTGCGCTGCGCGCCGGTCCCCAAATCGATCAAGGACCCGCTCACGCTCGAGTGCACGGTCTATGCGTACGACGAGTCGGTGCGCAAGGCCTTCCTCGACGAGCGCCGCGGCTTCTTCAACGGCAGCTCGCTGTTCTACGCGCCGGCCGGCCACGAACGCGCGCCGGTCGTGGTCGAGATCCAGCGCCCCGCCGGCCTGCGCTGGCGCGTGGCCACGGCCATGACGCCGGTTTCGCTGGACGCGGACGGCTTCGGCAGTTACCGCGCGGACGACTACGAGGAGGCGATCGACCATCCCTTCGAGCTCGGCGATTTCCAGGTCGTCGACTTCACCGCCGACGGCATCCCGCACCAGTTCGTGCTGGCCGGCCGCTGCGACGTCGACCGGGCGCGCCTGGCCGCCGACGCCGCCAAGATCTGCGCCGCGCAGCGGGTGCTGTTCGGCCACGAGCCGAAGCTCGACCGCTACCTGTTCCTGACGCGCGTGGTCGGCACCGGCTACGGCGGGCTCGAGCACCGCTCCAGCACCGCGCTGACCTGCGCCCGCGCCGACCTGCCGCGGCCCGGCATGACCGGCCTGCCGCGCGAGTACCGCGGCTTCCTCGGGCTGGTGAGCCACGAGTACTTCCACCTGTGGAACGTCAAGCGCATCACGGCCGAGGCTTTCGCGCGCTCGGACCTCGGCGCCGAGGCCTACACCGGCGACCTGTGGCACTACGAAGGCGTCACGTCGTACTACGACGACCTCATGCTGCTGCGCGCCGGCGTGATCGACGCGCCGGCCTACCTCGACCTGCTGGCCGAGACCGCCACGCGCCTGGCGCGCACGCCGGGCCGCAAGCTGCACTCGCTGGCCGACGCCAGCTTCGAGGCGTGGCTCAAGTACTACCAGCCCGACGAGAACACGCCCAACGCGACCATCAGCTACTACATCAAGGGCGCGCTGGCGGCGCTGTGCCTCGACCTGCACCTGCGGCTGCACTCGACGACCACGCTCGATGAAGTGATGCAGGAGCTGTGGCGGCGCTACGGCCGCGACGGCAAGCCGGTGCCGGAGCGCGGGTTGGAAAGCGTCGCCGCGGAACTCGCCGGCCTCGACCTGTCGCGCGAGTTCGACGCCTGGCTGCGCTCGACCGGGGAACTGCCGCTGGCGGCGCTGCTCGAGGAGTTCGGCGTGGCCGCCGAGCCGCGCGCGGCGATCGGCGACGCCGACACCGGCGGGCGCGTCGCCGCCAAGGCCGTCGGCGCGACCTTCGGACTGAAGCTGCGCGGCGCCGACCTGGCGGTCGCGCACGTCGTGGCCGGCGGTCCGGCGCAGCGCGCCGGCATTTCCGGCGGTGACGTGCTGGTCGCGCTCGACGGCCTGCGGCTATCGGCGGGCGCGTGGCCGCAGAAGCTGCTGGCGCTGGCGCCCGGCCAGCGCTGCACGCTGCACTATTTCCGCGGCGACGAGTTGCTGGCCGCCGAGCTCACCGCCGACGCGCCGCCACTCGACACCTGGACGCTGACGCTCGCCACCACGGCGACGCCCGAGCGCCTCGCGCGGCGCAAGGCCTGGCTCGGCGCCTGACGCATGGCTGAACTCCTCGCCAAGGTCCTGCTCGCCTACCTGCTCGGCACGGCGATGGGCGGCTTCATCGTCGGCCGCGTGCGCGGCGGCATCGACTTGCGCATGCAGGGCAGCGGCAACGTCGGCGCGACCAACGCGCTGCGCACGCAGGGCAAGCGGTTTGCGCTGCTGGTGCTGCTGATCGACGTCGGCAAGGGCATCGCCGCGGTGACGCTGGTCCCGCTGCTGCCCTGGCCGATGGCGGACGGCCTGGCCATGGGACGCAGCGCGCTGCCGTACGCCTGCGGCGTCGCCGCCGCGCTCGGCCATGTCTATCCCGCGTGGTTCGGCTTCCGTGGCGGCAAGGGCGCCGCCACGCTCGCCGGCATCTTCGCCGTGCTGCTGACGGCGGCGCTGCCGTGGATGCTGCTGGCCTTCGCGCTGGTGGTGGTGCTGACCGGTTACGTCGGCCTGGGCACGGTCACGGCGGCGGTCACCGCGCTGCTGTACGTCACCTGCTTCTCGGCCCCCGGCCTGTTCAGCCCGCCCGGCCTGTTCACGCTGACCATGGCGCTGCTGGTCGCCTACACGCACCGCGAGAACCTGCTGCGCGTCTGGCAGGGGCGCGAGAGCCGGTTCGAGCGCGCCATGGTCCTGAAGCGATGGCTCGGTCGCTGAACGAAGAGCAGCTGCTGCCGCTGCTGCGCACGCTCGCCGACGGCGGCTGGCACTCCGGCGAGGCGCTGGCGCAGGAAGCCGGCATCACGCGCGCCGGCCTGTCCAAGCGCCTGCAGAAACTGATGCAGTGGGGCCTCGAGATCGAGACGCAGCCGGGGCGCGGCTGCCACCTGGTGCATCCGCTCGACCTGCTCGACGCCGACCTGATCCGCGGCGCGCTGCCGCCGGCGCTGCAAGGCCGCCTGCACCTGAAGGTGCGGGCCGGCACCGACTCCACCAATACGCAGTTGCTCGCCGGCACCGGCGCGGACGATCCGCAGGCGCTGCTGGCCGAGCACCAGAGCGCGGGCCGCGGCCGCCACGGCCGCTCGTGGCACTCGCCGTTCGGCACCAACCTTTATCTCTCGCTGGCGTGGACCTTTCCGCAGTGGCCCTCGGCGCTGACCGCGCTGCCGCTCGCCACCGGCGTCGCCACCGCCGAGGCGCTGGCGGAGCTCAACCTCGATGGCCTGCGCCTGAAGTGGCCCAACGACCTGTGGTGCGGCGAGTCAAAGCTCGGCGGCATCCTGATCGAGCAGCGCGGCGAGTCCGGCGCCGCCTGCCGCGTCGTCATCGGCCTGGGCCTGAACGTGGCGATGCGCAGCGCCACCACCGCGCACATCGGCCAGCCGTGGACCACGCTGGCGGAGCAGCTCGGCAAGGCGCCGTCCCGCGGCATCCCTTCAAGAAATGGGCTGGCCGGCACCATCCTCGGACACTGGGTCGCCATGCTCGAGCGCTTCGCGCACGAAGGCTTCGCGCCGTTCGAGCCGCGCTGGCGCGCGCTCGACCTGCTGCGCAACCGCGCGGTCACGCTGACGCTGCCCGAGGGCGAACTCGCCGGCATCGCGCGCGGCGTGGACGAGGCCGGCGCGCTGCTGGTGGACGCCGGCGAAACGCGCCGGCGCATACTGTCCGGCGACGTGAGCTTGCGAGTGACGCCGGCATGATCCTGCTGCTCGACATCGGCAACAGCCGCGTGAAGTGGGCGACCGCCAGTGGCGCGCACCTGTCGCGCGTGCGCGCGGTCGCGCACCACGGGCGGCCGGCGCGCGTGTTGCGCGCGCTCAAGGCGCCGCGCGTGGACGCGGTGTGGATGGCGCACGTGGTCGGCCCGCTGGAGCGCGAGGCGCGCGCGGCGATCCGCCGGCGCTTCGGCGTGGCGCCGCGCATCGCGCGCACCCGGAAAACCTGCGCCGGCCTGCGCGTGGCCTACGCCAACCCCGCGCGCCTGGGCGTGGACCGCTGGCTCGCCATGCTGGCGTTGTGGTCGGCGGGCCATCGCTCGTTCGCCATCGCCACCGCCGGCACCGCGCTGACCTTCGACGCGGTGGACGCGCGTGGCCGCCACCGCGGCGGCTTGATTGCGCCGGGCCTGGCCACCGCGTGGAGCGCGGTGCGCGGCACGACGCGCTTCCCGCTGCGGCCCCGGCCCTCGCTCTATACGCGCGGCCTGGGAACCGACACTGACGCCTGCGTGCGCCAGGGCGCGCTGTTCGCCTGCGCCGGATTGATCGAGCGCGCGGCGCGCGCATCCGGCGGCAGGCGGTTCCTCGCCGGGGGCGATGCGCGCGCCCTGAGGCGCCACCTCGAGGGTCGCTGGACGCTCAAGGAGAACCTGGTGCTCGAAGGACTGCTGAGTTACGCGCGGGAGCACGCATGAATCCCGAGCTGAAGGCGCCGACGGCCGCCAGCAAGGCGGCGCTGTACCAGGAACTGGCCGACCAGGCGCGCGCGCTGATGCACGGCGAGCAGGACCCGGTGGCCAACGCTGCGAACCTCAGCGCCTTGATCTGGCACACGCTGCCGAACCTCAACTGGGCCGGCTTCTACTTCCTGAAAGGCGGCTTGCGCAGGCGCGAGCTGGTGGTGGGGCCGTTCCAGGGCAAGCCCGCCTGCGTGCGCATCGCGCTCGGCAAGGGCGTTTGCGGCACCGCGGCCGCGAAGCGCGAAACCGTGATCGTGAAGAACGTCCACGAATTTCCCGGCCACATCGCCTGCGACGCGGCGTCGAACTCGGAAATCGTGGTGCCGCTGCTGCGCGGCAAGAAACTGCTCGGCGTGCTCGACCTCGACAGCCCGCGCCTCGGGCGCTTCGACGCCGCCGACCGCGCCGGCCTGGAGGCGCTGGCGGCGCTGTGGGTCGAGGCTTCGCGCGGCTGAATCAGCCGCCGCCCAGGTTCTCCGGGGCGCCGCCCGAGTTCTTCTGCTGGCCCTGGAGCGTCTCGCGGGCAGCCTTGGCGCGGGCCTCGCGCTGGGCGCGCGTCATGCAGATGCGCTTGGCAAAGCGCGTGCCGATGACTTCCTCGTTCTTGCAGATCACCTCGTTGGGATCGCCGACGACGGGCTGCGCGGGCTTGGCGGCCGGCGGCGCGGACTCGGCGGGGGCCGGCGTTTCCGCAGTGGCGGGCGGCGCCTCTTCGGCGCCAGCGGATGAAACCAGGGCAAACACGCACAACGCGCCTGCCAGAACCTTGCGAATCATGGTGAATCTCCGTGCTTACACGTGACATATCTTACCCGGTGCGGAGGGGTTCGCGGGCGTGTGGCCCCTATAATGAACGGCGCCTTCCCCCCGGTCCTTCATGACACTGCTCGCTTCCGAGAATCCCGCCACGGGCGCGCCCCTTGGGTCGGTGCCGCTGGCGACGATGGCGGACTACGACGCCGCGGTGCAGGCGGCGGGCGCCGCGTTCCTGCGCTGGCGCGAGGTGCCGGCGCCCCGCCGTGGCGAGATCGTGCGCGAGCTCGGCGACGCCTTCCGCCGCGAGAAGGCGGCGCTCGGGCGCCTGGTGTCGCAGGAGACCGGCAAGCTCCTGTCCGAGGGCCTCGGCGAGGTGCAGGAAGTCATCGATATCTGCGACTTCGCCGTCGGCCTGTCGCGCCAGCTTTACGGCCTGTCCATGCACTCGGAGCGGCCGTCGCACCGCATGTACGAGCAGTGGCACCCGCTCGGCCCGGTCGCCGTGATCACGGCGTTCAACTTCCCGGTCGCGGTGTGGGCCTGGAACGCGATGATCGCCGCCGTGTGCGGCGACACCGTGGTGTGGAAGCCCTCGCCGAAGGCGCCGCTGGCCGCGCTCGCCGCGCAGAAGATCGCCGACGAAGTGCTGCAGCGCCACGGCCATCCCGACGTGTTCAGGCTGGTGGCCGGCGGCGCCGACATCGGCGTCGCCATGGCCAACGACGCGCGCTTCCCGCTGGTGTCGTTCACCGGCTCGGTCGCGGTCGGCCGGCTGGTGTCGCAGGCCTGCGCGCGCCGCCTGGCGCGGTCGCTGCTCGAGCTCGGCGGCAACAACGGCATCATCGTCATGGACGACGCCAACCTCGTCCTCGCCATGCGGGCGATCGCGTTCGGCGCCGCCGGCACCGCCGGCCAGCGCTGCACGACGACGCGCCGCCTGTTCGCGCAGAAAGGCATCGCGCCGCTGCTGATCGGGCGCCTGACCAAGGCCTACCAGTCGATCCGCATCGGCGATCCGCTCGAGGACGGCACGCTGATGGGCCCGCTGATCGATGCCAATGCGGTCAAGGCCTACGAGCGCGCGATCGCCGCCGCGGTGGCGCAGGGTGGCACGGTGGTCTTCGGCGGCAAGCGCCTCGCGCGGCCGGGGTACTTCGTCGAGCCGACGCTGATCCGCTCGGCAGAACCCCTGCCCGTTTCGCGCGACGAGACCTTCGCGCCGATCCTGTACATCGTCGAGTTCGGCACGCTCGACGACGCCATCGCCCTGCACAACGCGGTGCCGCAGGGGCTGTCGTCGGCGATCTTCACGGAGAACCTGCGCCACGCCGAGAAGTTCCTGTCGGCCGCCGGCTCGGACTGCGGCATCGCCAACGTCAACATCGGCACCTCGGGCGCCGAGATCGGCGGCGCGTTCGGCGGCGAGAAGGAAACCGGCGGCGGGCGCGAGTCCGGCTCGGACGCGTGGAAGACCTACATGCGCCGCCAGACCTGCACCATCAACCACGGCAGCGAGCTGCCGCTGGCGCAGGGAGTGAAGTTCGACCTGTAGACTTCCGGGCATGAAAGCCCGGATCGCCTTCGACGACCTCTGGCACGCCGCCGTGCCGGCGCTGGCGTGCGCGGTGTTGTTCTTCGCCTGGGGCGTGGACCTGGGCTGGGGCCTGCTGACGCTCGCCGCGGTCGCGCTGCTCGCAGCAGTCGTCGTCGCCGTGCATCACGCCGAGCTCATCGCGCTGCGCGTCGGCGAACCGTTCGGCACGCTGGTGCTGGCGCTGGCCGTCACCGTGATCGAGGTGGCGCTGATCGTCGCGCTGATGCTGTCCGATCCGGCGGCGACCTCGGCGCTGGCGCGCGACACCGTGTTCGCCACCGTCATGATCATCTGCAACGGCGTGATCGGCCTGTGCCTGCTGCTCGGCGCGGCGCGCCATCGTGTGCTGGCGTTCCGGGTCGAAGGCACCTCGCCGGCGCTGTCGGTGCTGGCGACGCTGGCCACGCTCATCCTGGTGCTGCCCTCGTTCACCTCGACCACGCCGGGCCCGACGCTGTCGACCTCGCAACTGGTGTTCGCGGCCGTCGTGTCCCTGACGCTGTACCTCGTCTTCATCTTCGTGCAGACCGTGCGGCACCGCGAATATTTCCTGCCCATGGAGACGGCCGACGACGACGATGCGGCCCCGGCGCCCTCGGACACCGCCGCGCTGGCCAGCCTGGGGCTGCTGCTGGTCGCGCTGGTCGCGGTGGTGGGACTGGCGAAATCCATCGCGCCGGACATCGAGGCCGTCGTGCAGCGCACCGGCGTGCCGCACGCAACCGTCGGCATCGCCATCGCGCTGATGGTGCTGCTGCCGGAAACCTGGGCCGCGGTGCGCGCGGCGCGGCGCAACCGCATGCAGACCAGCTTCAACCTCGCGCTGGGCTCGGCGCTGGCCACCATCGGCCTGTCGATCCCGGCCGTGGTGGCGACCGCGCTGGCGCTGGGCATGCCGCTGGAGCTGGGCCTGGGCGTCAAGGAAATCGCCCTGCTCGCGCTGACCTTGCTGATCTCGACGATGACGCTGTCGCGCGGCCGCGCCACCGTCATGCAAGGCACGGTGCACCTGGTGCTGTTCGCCGTGTTCCTGTTCCTCACCGTCGTGCCCTGACGCGGCGGGGCTAGAATACGCACCGCGCCGGCTTAGCTCAGTTGGTAGAGCAACGGTTTTGTAAACCGTGGGTCGGGGGTTCGATTCCCTCAGCCGGCACCACTCAACGCGCCAGCAGCACGCCCACCATGAAGCGCGTGATCTCCTGGTCGTAGAACACCAGGCT
>JANNLM010000288.1:0-4989 GCA_031396825.1 Gammaproteobacteria bacterium
GCTGGCGTCGTCGGCGACGTTCTGCACGATCATGTCGACCTCGATATTCGCCTCGCCTACCGGGCCGAGGATCGCCGCGGCGATGCCGGGACGGTCGGGCACGCTGACGACGGTGATCTGCGCCTCGTCGCGGTTGAAAGCGATACCTGAGATCAGGGGGTCTTCCACGGCACTTCTCCCATTCGATTCATCGTCCAGCGTGATCAGCGTGCCGGGCCCTTCGACGAAGGTGGACAGCACGCGCAGCGGGACCTTGTACTTGCCTGCAAATTCGACCGAGCGGATCTGCAGCACCTTGCTGCCGAGCGACGCCAGCTCGAGCATTTCCTCGAACGTGATCTTGTCGAGCCGCCGGGCCTTGGGCTCCACTCGCGGATCGGTGGTGTAGACCCCGTCCACGTCAGTGTAGATCTGGCACTCGTCGGCCTTCAGCGCCGCGGCCAGCGCCACGCCGGTGGTGTCCGAGCCGCCGCGGCCGAGCGTCGCCGTGCTGCCGTCGGCGGTCACGCCCTGGAAGCCCGCGACCACCGGTACCACGCCGGCTTCGCAGTCGGCGCGCAGCTTCGCAGCGTCGATGTTCTGGATGCGCGCCTTCGAGTACGCGTTGTCGGTGCGGATGGCGACCTGCGCGCCCGTGTACGAGCGCGCCTTGAGGCCGCGCTTCTCGAGCGCCAGCGCCAAAAGGCCGATGGTGACCTGCTCGCCGGTCGAGGCGATCTGGTCGAACTCGCGCGCGCTGCCGCGCGGATTGACGGACTTGGCGAGCTTGATGAGGCGGTCGGTTTCGCCGGACATGGCCGAGACCACGACCACCACCTGGTGGCCTTGCGCGCGCGTGGCCGCGACCTTGCCGGCCACGTGTTCGATGCGTTCCACGGAGCCCATCGAGGTGCCGCCGTACTTCTGGACGATGAGGGTCATATCCGTGTCATTCCGAGCGCAGCGAGGAATCTCGTACGAGATCCTTCGCTTCGCTCAGGATGACAATCTCTCCTCCACCCACGAATAGACCGACGCCAGCGCCTTGTCGAGATTCTCGGGCTGCGTGCCGCCGGCCTGCGCCATGTCGGGACGGCCGCCGCCCTTGCCGCCGACCTGCTGCGCGACGAAGTTCACCAGCTCGCCGGCCTTGACCTTGGCCGTGAGTCCGTCGGTGACGCCCGCGATCAGCGCGACCTTGCCGTCGGCGCTCGCGCCGAGCACGACGATGCCGGCGCCGATCTTGTTCTTGAGCTGGTCCATCAGCGTGCGCAGGTCGCCTGCGCCCATGCCGTCGATGGCCGCGGCCAGGACCTTCACGCCCTTGATCTCCCTGGTTTGCGAGCTCAGGTCCTGCGCGCCGCCGGAAGCGAGTTTCTGCTTGGTGGCGGCGAGGTCCTTCTCGAGCTGCTTGTTGCGGTCGAGCAGCTGCTGGACCTTGATGGCGAGGTCGTCCTTGCCCGCGCGCAGCAGCGCGGCGGCGCCGGTGAGCTTGTTCTCGGTGTCGCGCAGGTAGGCCAGCGCGCCTTCGCCGGTGATGGCGACGACGCGGCGCACGCCGGCGGCGATGCCGCCCTCGCTGGTGATCTTGAACAGGCCGATGTCGCCGGTGCGCGCGACGTGCGTGCCGCCGCACAGCTCGGTCGAGTACTCGCCCATTTGCAGCACGCGCACGGTGTCGCCGTACTTCTCGCCGAACAGCGCCATGGCGCCGGCCTTGATGGCCGCGTCGTATTTCATCTGCGTGGCGGTCGCGGCCACGTTGGCCAGGATGCCGCGGTTGACCTGGTCCTCGATGCGCGCGATCTCGTCCGGCGTCACCGGTTGGTGATGCGAGAAGTCGAAGCGCGTGTGCTCGTGGTCCACCAGCGAGCCTTTCTGCGTGACGTGCGTGCCGAGCACGGCGCGCAGCGCGCTGTGCATCAGGTGGGTGGCCGAGTGGTTGCGCATGGTGGCGCGGCGCACCGACTCGCCGACTTCGGCGCGCACGCTGTCACCGGCCTTGAGGCTGCCGGAAGCGACCTTGCCGTGGTGGCCGATGGCGTTGGTACCGATCTTCTGCGTGTCGGCGACCGCGAAACGCGTCGCCTCGGCGCTGATCGTGCCCTTGTCGCCGACCTGGCCGCCGGACTCGGCGTAGAACGGCGTGTCGGACAGCACGACCACGCCCGTTTCGCCCGCCTTGAGCTCGCTGACCTGCGCATTGTCGCGATACAGCGCCAGCACCTTGCTCTTGTCGGCGACGAGGTGCTCGTAGCCGATGAAGCAACTCGCCGCGCCCTCGTACTTGAGGCCTTCGCCCACCTTGAAGCTGCTGGCGGCGCGCGCGCGGTCGCGCTGCGCGTTCATCTCGCGCTCGTAGCCGGCCTCGTCGATCCTCAGGCCGCGCTCGCGCGCGATGTCGGCGGTCAGGTCCACCGGGAAGCCGTAGGTGTCGTACAGCTTGAACACGACTTCGCCGGAGATGGTCTTGGCCTTGGCCGCCTTGATCGCGTCCTCTAGCAAGGTCATTCCGCGGGCCAGGGTCTGCGCGAAGGCGTCCTCTTCCTGCCGGATCGTCTTCCCGATCTGCGCGCGCTTGGCCGACAGGTCCGGATAGGCCTTGCCCATCACGTCCGCGAGCGGCGCGACCAGCTTGAAGAAGAACGGTTCGTTGAGCCCCAGCTTGTAACCGTGGCGGATCGCGCGACGCATGATCCGGCGCAGCACATAGCCGCGGCCCTCGTTCGACGGCTGCACGCCATCGACGATCAGGAACGCGGTGGCGCGGATGTGGTCCGCGATCACGTTGAGCGAATTGCGCTGCGCATCCTTGCCGGCGAGCTTGCGCACCGCGTCCACCAGCACCTTGAACTGGTCGGTGTCGTAGTTGTCGGTCACGCCCTGCATCACGGCCGCGATGCGCTCGAGGCCCGCGCCGGTGTCGACCGACGGCTTCGGTAGCGGCTCGAGCTTGCCGCTGGCGTCGCGGTTGAACTGCATGAACACCAGGTTCCAGATCTCGACCCAGCGGTCGCCGTCGGCGTCCTTCGAGCCCGGCGGGCCGCCGGCGACCTTGTCACCGTGGTCGTAGAAGATCTCCGAGCACGGGCCGCAGGGGCCGGTCTCTCCCATCTGCCAGAAATTGTCGGAGCCGCCGCCCGGGTTATCGCCGATGCGCACGATGCGGGCCTTCGGCACCTTCACGACCTTGGCCCATATGTCGTAGGCCTCGTCGTCCGTGTGATACACGGTGACCATCAGCCTGTTCGGGTCGATGCCGAGCCCGCTCTTGCCGGTGACGAATTCCCAGGCAAGTTCGATCGCTTCCTTCTTGAAGTAATCGCCGAAGGAGAAGTTGCCGAGCATCTCGAAGAAGGTGTGGTGGCGCGCCGTGTAGCCGACGTTCTCGAGGTCATTGTGCTTGCCGCCGGCGCGCACGCACTTCTGCGAGCTCACGGCACGGACGTACGGGCGCTTCTCGCGGCCGAGGAACACGTCCTTGAACTGGTTCATGCCCGCGTTGGTAAACAGCAACGTGGGGTCGTCGCCGGGCACGAGCGAGCTTGAAGCGACACGAGTGTGCTCGTGACCCTTACGGTCTTCGAAAAACTTCAGGAACCGCTCGCGCAGCGTATTGCTGTCCATGACGCCGAAATACCGGAAAAGGCTGGGAAAAACGGGCGGCTATGGTAACGGAAAAAGGAAGACCCCTCTGACAGGCGCCAGAGGGGTCGGACCGCGTTCTTCTCTTCTCCGCGAGGGGTTAGGCCGTCTTCGCGTCCGGCTTGTAGATGGCCGCCACCACGGCGCCCAGAACCACCCAGTAGAGGACGTTGGTGACGCCCCACTTGATGGCCAGGTCCGACGGCACCGGATAGATCCAGAACTGGTCCATCGCGGCCGGGATGCCGACCAACAGGGCGACCCAGAAACCATAGCGCACGCCCTCCATCACGCCCTTGCCCTCGTAGCCCTTGGTGAAGATGTAGCAGAACGCGAACAGCGCGATCGCGCTGCCGACGAACATCAGCCACATCATGGCGTCCATCTCGGCCTTGGGCCGGAAGATGGCGGCCAGCGCCTCGTAGGTCGGGTTCAGCCACATGCCGTGCACCAGGAAGCCGATCGTTTGGGCCACGACGTAGCACGCCGCGAACGCCATCCAGAAGCGCTTGTTCATGTTGATTCCCCCTCTTGTGGCAGCGGGTGCTGCCGGGTACCGCCCAAGCTTAGCCTGAGGCGGCGGTGCCGGCGGGGGCGGGCGCGGAGCGCCATTGCGGCACGCCGAGCGAGATCAGCAGCAGCTGTTTCTCGGCGATGCGCATGACCGTTTCCTGGGCCTCCGGCCGGTCGGCCGGCACCTCCATCAGCTCCTCGGCGATCAGCACCATCGCGTTGACCATCAGGCTCGCGATCATCTGCAGGTCGGCGGCGCTCCACTGGTTCAGCCAGGGCAGGCGGCCGAGGTCGAGGGCCAGTTCGCTGGTGAAGGACTGGATCTCGCGGCGGATGCGCTCGCGCAGCGCCAGCATGCCGCCGTGCATCTCGCGCGAGATGAAGCGGAAGTGGCGGCGGTTGGCATGCACGTGGCGGGCGAGGGTCTCGACCGAGCGGCGGATGATGGGCTCGGGGTCGAGCGGGGTCTCGCGGGCCTCGCGGATCATGTGGCGCAGCGTGGTCATGGACTCGTCCACCAGCGCCAGCCCCAGCTCCTCGACGTCGCGGAAGTGGCGGTAGAACCCGGCCGGCACGATGCCGACTTCGCGCGTGATCTCGCGCAGTGACAGGGACGAGAAGCTCTTGCCGCCCTCGAGCAGGTCCAGCGCCGCGTTGAGCAGCGCCTGGCGTGTCTGCACCTTGCGCGTGTCGCGGGCGTGGCCGGTTCGCGCGCGGGCTCGATCTCTGTGCCTGGTCAGCATGATGTAAACATCATAGCACAGGTCATACCACTGTTAGTGTTATGAAAATACACACGTTATTTACATGAGTAAACGAGTGTTGACTTAAACAATGCTGCATGGCAGCATG